>JANOGR010000332.1:0-14050 GCA_031406095.1 Ignavibacteriales bacterium | reverse complement strand
ATATTCAATGACGTAACCTGTAAAACCGCGATCCCGCATCCAAAAAGTGTCGAATGCGTAACGCCCCGCAAAATGACGCACCGGGACGGCGGTGATCTTCACTCCATCCTCCTCCAGCACTTCCCAAGTTTTCAGCTCTCGGGTTTCAGAAAAACCGAATTCCGGCGAATAGTCAAGCCCGCCAAAAGGGAGGATCAGTTTGCCGTTTTTCGGGAGCTTGTCAAGGCTTCCAAAGCTGAAATGATCCAGATGAATGTGCGAGATAAGTGTGTAATCGAGCTTGCTGATTGACAAGGGGTCAATCCCGGGCTCTACGGAGCGCTTTGCCAGCATACCGACGCTATTCGTGAAAACGGGGTCCGTTATGAACACTTTGTCATGAATCTGGATAAGTATGGTTGCATGGCCGACCCAGAGCACGGACAGCCCGACGTTCGCATGAATCGGGTCGACGATTTTGTTTGGAACGGACTCGATGGGGTCGCCGATTTGGGAAAACATCCGGACAAAAAACCGTGGTATCGGAGAACTACATCCCGTAATAAGAAAAACTGCTAAAAAGAAAACCGCCTGAAACGACTTCATCAGAAGAACCTGAACTCCAGTGAGGTCATCCAGATGCGGGGGTCGGGGCTGTACTTGAGGTTGAAATGAAGAAATCCGAAGAGAGTGGAAAAGCCGCCAAAGTAGAACGTGGGAGCCGTGTCCGCAGTGAAGTATTTGGCGATGCCCGCGTTGAACGCAAGGTGCTCTCCCCGTTCGATGAGGGGAATGTGCGCGACGAGCTGGGCCGAAGTGCCAAAATATGAAGACCCGGGTTTTGTGGTGTAGACAAGGCCGCTCACAGAAAATTCCAGCGACCCCGAGAAGCGGGCGGGGGGCTCGGCGAAAAACGAATACCACGGGGAAACATGCCTGTTGATGCCGAAAGAATACATCAACGGTGTCGCCTCCCACTCGAAGGCGAAATGCGTCTCAGACGGAAAAGTCGTCCACGTGAGGTTTGGTACGAACTGGTAGTAGAGCCATGTTGAGAATTTGTCCGCGTTCTCGAGGTTTTGGCCGCGCGCAGGCCATGAAGCAAAGATGACGACAAGAAGGAAAAGTCGGAGTCTCATCACCCTTCAGAACAATTTAAATTCCGAATTGAGTTCTGAAAAAAAAGGGCAAACAAGCAACGTCTGCCCTTTAAGGACGTTCGAGAGAAAATTCTATTGCACGATTTTTCCCGCCCGCAGTTCTTTGACGATGCGGTCGGCTTTATAGATTTTCTCAAGTCCTTCGAGGATGCCTGACGTATGCACCGAAACAGAGCGGTTCTTTGTTTCTTCGAAAATGAAATTGCCCGGCAAGCTTTCGATGTTGCCGTCGAAGATTAACCCAACGACTTGAAGGTCCTTGTTCACCACGGAGCTTCCCGAGTTTCCGCCAATAATGTCGTTTGTGGAAACAAAATTAATCGGCGTGCTCATCTTGAAATCCGCCGGCGGGTTAGCCCACTTGCCCGGCAGGTTCCACGGGTATTTCTTGCCGAAGGAATAATACCGGTCGTACATCCCGTAAAACGTTGTGACGGGTGGAGCAATCGTGCCGTTGTACTCATAGCCTTTCACCACGCCGTCGGCGATGCGAAGCGTAAATGTCGCATCGGGCGGGATGGATGTGCCGTAGACTTCATACAGAGCTTTCCCGAGAAGTTGAACGCGGGATCCCTGTTTGTCGCGGAATTCGGTCAGCTTTGCCTGAAGTTCGTTCCATCGCGGAAGGCTCTGCACCGCGAAAGAAATCAATGGATCCGCGGACGTCAGGATGTCGTCCGGCTTTCCTGAAATCAACGCATCGAATTTTTCCTTGGATGCGATGACGGAGTTTTTCGACATATCGTCGGCAACCTGCTCAGGCGAGCGGCCGCCGGTGAACTTGTTAAACGCTTCGTTCCTGCTTCCCAAAACGCTTTTCATGTATTTCAACTGGTCCGCCAAAAGAGCTTTTTCGATTTCAGGAACGAGGGCGGTCCGTGCGCCCTGGATGCGTTGCGGCTGAAGTTGCGGCGGTATTCGGTCCGGCGTGGTTTTCGCCGCGTTGGCGTAATCCACGAGGTTTGCGGCTATGGATAGGTACGCCGACCGGGCCCGCAGGTTCAGAGCGTTCGCCTCAGGAAGTATGGCACGCCGTTGCTCTTCGTAACTCGCTATTTCGGTCCACGGATCGCCGTATTTCGACCGGAGTTCCGACTTGCCCGCCACGGCATTCTTGAAATTCTTTTGGAAATCTCTTTTTCTTGCCATCAAGTATGGGTCGCGGAGACCTCCCAGAAAACCTCCTATAGCCTTCATGCTGTTCGATATACCAAAAATCTGACTCATGTATTTCAGCTTTTGGTCCGGATTCTTCTCGACGTACGAAGACATCGCCTTATGACGGCTGCCAAGCACTTCGACCGTAAGGGGATACGAAAGGTCTCGGAATGTTTCCAACTGGGCAAAGGTCAACAGCCTGTTGGTGGAGCCGGGGTTTCCGATGACGAACACAGCCTCGCCTTCCTTCGCTCCGTCTTTGCTGAATGCGAAAAAGTTTGCAGTTTTCAACGGCTTCCCATTTTCGTACACGCGAAAGAACGCAACGTCTAAGTCATACCTCGGGTACGTGAAATTGTCTGGGTCTCCTCCGTAGAACGCAATCTCTTCCTCGGGGGCATAGACAATACGAACATCGGTGTACCGCTTGTATCCGTAGAGCGAGTATCGCCCTCCGTTATAGAACGGGATGACGTTGAACACCATTGAATCTTTTGTCGTTTCTTTGAATTTCTGAACGTACCGGCGCTGAATCTCCATGATCTTCGTCATCCGATTTGCCGTTTTCGCGCTGTCCGTCGAGCCGCTGTCGAACGCCTGCTGCACTTCCTTGGTGACATCATCGGTGACGACGAGTTGGTCCACATACGTAACGAGCGATTTCCGTTCTTCATCGAGTGTGGCGGCGTAAAAACCAAGCTCAGCCAGCCGCTCACCTTCTTTGTTGACGGCATCAAGAGCTCCTCGGGCGCAATGGTGGTTGCTCATGATGAGCCCGTCCTCGGAAACGAAAGCGGATGTACAGCCGGGTATCCGCACGGCCGACAAACGGGCCTTTTCAAACCATTCCTTCGTGGGATTGAAGCCGTACGTTTTTGCAAAGTAATCCGTGGGTGGGAAATCGAACGTCCACATTTTGCCCGCATCGAACTGGCCGGCTTTTACCGTGTCATAGTCGATGAAACTCGGGGATGTTTGCGACATTTGGTCGGATTTGACCGACTGTTGGGGCGTCGAGCATCCGAAAACAAGAACCGTCGCCAAAGAGATCGAGAATATTTTCAAGATTGTGCGATTCATGGCATAGCCTCGTGTGATGGGTGAATGGAAACAGAAAAATGCACCGTCAATGTACAAAGAACGGGCAGGGCAAGCAAGGGGAAACGAGTTGGGATGTCGCAATCATTATTGCGACGCCAGCAATAAAGCGTCAATAAAGATTGACGCAAGCCGACATACTCAGTTCAACCGCTTTGCAACGAGCAAAGTGATGTCGTCAGAAGCGGGTTCAAGTCCTACAAACTCCCGAACGTCGATCATCACCTTATCCTTCACATCTGTGACGCTCGACCCGAGAGAAGCCGAAATGCATTTCTGGAAGCGATCCTCTCCATAGAGTTCCTCGGACTTGTCCATTGCTTCCGTGACGCCGTCCGTGTAAAGCACGATAATGTCGTTGGGTTCGAGTTTCACTGTTTCGGCTTTGTAATCTCCGCTGTCCATCATCCCAAGAGGCATGCCGCTGGCGGCAAGCTCCTCGATCGTACGGCTGGAGTCGCGGAAGAGATAAGGAGAATTGTGCCCGGCGTTCACGAACGTTATGGTGTGCAGATTTGCATCAAGAATCATAATAAAAAATGTTATGAATTTGTCGGCCGTGGTGTTCTCGTAGACAACAAGGTTGAGTCGGCTAACCAACTGTGCGAGGTCTGAATGCGACTGAATGTATGCACGAAAAGAAGCATGGAGCGTCGACACAAGCAACGAAGCCGGGATTCCCTTCCCCGAAACATCCGCCATGACAATGGCAAAGCGGTTGTTTTCGAGCGGCACGACATCATAGAAATCGCCCCCGATCGTGCGGCACGGGAAGGCGGCGCTTGCCAGTTCATAATTCTGGATCGGCGGGAGTTGCTCCGGGAGGAGGCGCTGCTGTATTTCCGCCGCAATTTGGAGCTCACGCTCGACACGTTCCTTCTCAAGGCTCGCCTGGTAGAGACGTGCGTTTTCAATCGCCAAAGCCGCGTGGTCCGAAAAAGCAGCGAGAAAAAGCTTGTCTTCTTCGCCGAACTCGCCCTTTTTCTTGTTGATGATCTGAAAGACTCCAATAATCTTTTTGGCACGGTTTCTCATCGCCATGCAAAGCATCGTCTTGGTCTGAAATCCGGATTTCTTATCGATCCCGGAATAAAATCTCTTGTCTTTCGAGACGTCCTTCAGGATCACTGTTTTTCCTGTCTTCGCAACATGGCCTGAAATCCCGGTCCCCACTGGAAGCCGTATTTCAACGAGTTTTGCACCTTTCAGTACCTTGGACCAAAGTTCCTTTTTCTCCTCGTCAATGAGATAAATCGTACCCCGTTCTGCTTCGAGGTTTCGCAAAGCCAGGCGCAAAATTATCCCGAGCAGCGTGTCAAGGTCGAACGTGGAATTCAGTTGTTTGGAGGCTTCGATGAGATATTCAAGCCGGCGGGTGTAGGAACTCTCACCGTTTTGAATCTTTCGGGCGGGCTTCTTTGGCTTCGCCGCCTCCCAGCGTATGATTCTAGTTTTCAATTGGGGCTTGTCTGAAGAGCCAAGGGGGAATTAATATACAACGTCTCATCCAAATATGCATCGGAACGTTACTTCTGTAGCATCCGTAGTTGCCACAATTCTCTGCCGTGAGTTCGGACAAAAGGGGACATTGCCAATTCGCCTGTTTTTCCGATGCTTTTCTTGAGGAAATGCAACTCTTCAAATTTGGCCTGGATGTCGGAATCCGGCGGCACGTCAAAACCGGCCTGTCGCATCATGAGAATGCCCTTTGCCTGGATCCCCAACTCAAGGTGCAGCCTCAGATAGCAAAGCATGTCGGCAACCGTTTCGCCCCGGAAGCGAGTCTGGAGAGAATGCAAATACTCTCCGATCTTGGTCGTGCCGATATTTCCTGTGATCACCATGTTCAGAAGATCCGCTTCGGAATCAAACCCGACACCCAGCCAGCTGCGCGTGGCCCGTTCGCTTTGATGGAACACCAGCAGCATCACAAACGGCAGCGAAAGGAGGACAGCGACAGCGGAAACGAGCGGCGACAGAAAAAAATGATTGAAAAAGGAATGAATGATGACAGCCACGCCCAACCCTGGCAGGAAAGCCATCACCGGGTGCGAACCTTTGGCATCAACAAAGTTTTTTGAAATCGTGGCAAACATTGACGTGGTCCCGCCGTGCATCACAGCCGTTCCGAATCCCCGGATAATCCACACGAGCAGACTCGATTCCTGCTGGGCTTGCAGGTAATACACATTCTCGACAAACGCGAAGCCTGCGCCGATCGCGAAACCAAAGATTGCTGAATCCACCATAAAGCCAACGCGATGAGATCGAATGAGGATGAAAATGTACAACGATTTAAGAGTCTCCTCAATAATGGGAGCAGCGTATCGTATATACGGCCGGGGCGGTAATTCGAGAGTCCTGAATGCAAACACGTTGATCACATAAGCAGTATACGCCACTATGCAGCCCACCAGAATCGTGAGAATGATTTCGCGGAGTTTGACCAGCTTGTAACTGTCTAGGAATATCAAAATGGCGAGGAATAGGAAAACGGGAACAAGACTTACGGAAACGTTGAGAACGTAGGATGCCAAGGTGATTGTCGAAAAACTCTACTTCAAGAGTTTTAGAGAAACCATGACTTCGTTTGAAGAGGACCCGTTTTCCTCTTTCGCAAGGGCATAGCCGAAAGAAAGAGTGCTTTCAAAGGCAGAAAGAAAGACAATTCGAAAATCAATTTGAGCGCCGACGTCGTAGACAACCCGTTCGTACACGTCATCGTACACGTTGGTCTTGAGAAGGGATGAAAAAAATGCCAGCCTGGCCCAGTTGCAATAAAGGTCCGGGGTTCCGAACTTCCTGAAACGGAGAGGGGGCAGGGACCACTCGAAGAGCATTTTCACAAAATTCGTTCCGCCCACGGCGTTGATTTCGACACCCGGAAAACTATGATTTTCCCGGTACCTTTTGGGATCCTGATAGTCGACCCAGTTATTTCCGAAACCTCCGAAATAGAAATTCGCAAACGGCTCGGTGCGTGCACCGGGGGAATAGCCAACGGAGCTCCTGAACCAGAGGGAAGAGTGATCCAATGGAAGGGCGATCCCATAATCGAGGTTTGCCTGGAGGTGTGGGTACAGGGACGACTGGACATACGTTGTCCGCGAAAACAGCTGCCACCGGATTCCTTTTTCATCGTCGACAGCTCCAATGGAACGATTGAAAAATTTGTATGTGAGCGCCAATCGAAGCGCAAGGAAACGGTCGAAGGAAGTCTGGATGTTCTGGAAATCGGGCAGCCGCTCCAGCCCGCCATATCCTGTCGCCGCGGCCGTGAAATCGAACGTCTTGGGGTCGTCGTATATGAGGTAAGTCTTGTATTGCAGAGAAAGCGAATATCCTTTGCGGGTTGTCTTGGTCGGCCCGAAGAGGTCGTAAAACTGTGAACCGTTGTAGGAGGCGCGGATCGTCCAATCCCAAAACCTGTGATTGTACACAAAATGCAAGCGTTCATCGGCGGGCAGGAGAGCATTCGGTGTGTACGAGAATGTCACATCCATACCGTGGATCATAATGGGGTCTGAGAAGTTCAGCCGCATCCCCAACGCAGCGAAGTCTTTGTATCCTTCGACGATCGGATAGGCTGATGCGAGTCCGATATTGAAAAAAGGCAAGTATTCCTCGGCGGAAGCCCGCAGCGATTCCGCCTCGGCGCTGGTGCTGGAGGGCGGATCAATCTTCCATGTTGTCACGATGGGATGTTTCTCGACAACGGTTTGGCCAAGGAAGAGAATGTTATTGACCCGACCCTGCACTTTGGGAGCAACGACGGCAGGGATGAACCCATCCGTTGAATACCGGAATACGATGAGCGAATCGCCGGAGTACTCGATCGGCCGAAAAAAGCCGGTTTCGCAATTGCTCAAAATGTCCATCTCCTTTGATTCAAAGGAATAACGATAAATGTTGGATACGCCGGTATAGTAGGTAGAACCGATGAGAAACCTGTCGTCTTGGGTGAAAGCAAAATTTGAAGGCGTATTGAATTCAAAATCGAAAAGCACGGAATACGTCTTTTCACCGGCACGCAACTTCTTCGTGTCCATAAGAACTAACTTCTGGCGGCCGCTGATCTCTGTGAGACCGGCCACCAGACGCGAACCGTCATGCGAAATGTCAAGGTCGTACATATCCTTGCCAAAGGGCAACGTATAGACCTGGTTCCATTCGGTGTAGGGGAATGGAATACGGACGATGGTGGAGAAGCCGTTATCATGCCTGACTCCCCAAAGAGAGGAATCCGTCTGGGAGTACACAAGATCGCCCACCCTGGCATCTTCAATCAGGGTCCTGGACCTGGAGGTTTTCACATCCACTAGATTCAGATCTCGCCAGGCGGAATGGTCGGATGTGAAAAAGAAATTTCCGGAGGCAGGGTCGAACGCCACAGAAGACGCGTAGTACAGGGCCGCCCCTTTGACATCTGCGAGCGTTTCCAGTGAACCGTTGTCGATATTGAGGGCTACGACAGAAGCAACCTGTCCGGGATATCGAATGGCCGCATACAGGTTTCTCGTGCGGGGGTCAAAAAAAGCCCGTGATATCGAGCCCAAAGGTTTTTTTGCAAGCGGACGGTACGGCGTAAGAGGGTTCAACCGTATAGAATCAAGGTTGGAGAGTTGCCACTTGTGTTCAAAGTCGATCCATTGCCTCCATGACTCATCCAGAGGTAACCCGTATACGTTACGAAACTGTGCGGCAAAATGACCCTTGCTCTCGTCTGAACGCCCTGTCCATTGCACAAGTTTTTCCGGTCCGTATTCCCGAGCGAGATATGTCATAAACCTTGTTCCGTGCATGTAGGACACAGCGCCGCCCTGAAAGTCAATCGCGGTTCCTTCGGCTTCAACAGTCATCATGTCGAAGATCTCACGCCCTTCGGCTACACGAGTTCTGAAGACCATTTCGTCGTATCCGGCGAGAGCCCGGCCGAGTCCCCCGGAGTTCCACGTTTCCATAAATACGGCGATCCCCTCGATGAACCACCGCGGAGAGCTCCAGCGGGGCGTTGTCAGATAGCTGTAGAAAACCGAGAGCGGGTTCTCCACCAGGGGCGAAACCTTGCCCAGGAACAGAGACCGAAAGAACCTGTCGGAGGGTCCGGCTTGGTCCATCGTCACGATGTGGGTCATCTCATGATTAATTGTGGAATTGATTCGCTCGTTTGCAGGAGACGTCTCGAACACATAGTTCAAGGGTGCAATGCTCATGCTGATCAGATTACGGGGAACTGTCGAAGCACCTGCATTCCCATAATCGCGTAAATCCTGAACGAACAACGAAACAGGTTCCCAGGGAGCATAATTATATAGCTTGTGATTGAATGCGTACGCATTCTCGAAACACCGCAAAGAATGGGGAACGAGATACTCGGGCGTTCTCCCAAGGCCGACAATTCTCAGGCTTTTTGAGGGATACTGAAATAACTGGCCGTGAAGAGGGACTTGTATGACGATCAAGCCGGCAATGAGCGGAAGCAGGAGTGTTGAAAATGAGAAGATCCGTTGTGAGCCTGAGTTCATCCGTGAGGTTGAAAAATAGTGTGGGAGACGGCTAATGAGATGAAAAGGTTGCGATTCTTTGCCTTAAAATGCAAGGCTCGGAGGGTTGAGCCGGGGTTCTTTTTCAGGCAGGACTTAGAAACAGTGAAGGGGTGCTGTGTTTTGGATCAGACACCCCCTCCCCAAAAACCTATGTTGTACCGCTCAGTCCGAGGCTTTGCCGGCGGCTCGAAGAGCTTCGCTGTCGAAAGCTGCTCGGAACGCGTCGTTGCTCAGGGCGGCTCGGAACGCGTCGTTGTTCAGCGCGGCGCGGAATGCATCGCTGTTCATGGCGGCGCGGAATGCATCGAGACTCATGGCAGCGCGGAAAGCATCCGAGTTCATGGCAGCACGAAATGCATCGCTGTTCATGGCGGCACGGAACGCATCCGAGTTCATGGCGGCACGAAATGCATCGCTATTCATGGCGGCACGGAACGCATCACTGCTCAAAGCGGCACGGAACGCGTCGCTCGTAAGGGCAACTCGAAATGCCGCATCGTTAAATGCAGCACGGAACGCATCGTTATTCATCGCGGCGCGGAACGCATCATTGCTCATGGCAGCCTTAAGCGCATCGCTATTCAGGGCGGCGCGGAAGGCATCGCTGTTGAGAGCTGCTCGGAACGCATCTGAGCTCATCGCAGCGCGGAGTGCATCGCTGTTGAGAGCTGCACGGAATGCATCGCTGCTCATCGCAGCGCGGAGCGCATCGCTGTTGAGAGCTGCACGGAATGCATCACTGCTCATCGCAGCGCGGAGGGCATCACTGTTGAACGCAGCACGAAATGCGTCGCTGTTGAGAGCTGCACGGAATGCATCACTGTTCATCGCAGCGCGGAATGCATCGCTGTTGAACGCAGCACGGAAGGCTTCGTTCTCCACTGCCTTGCGGAATTCGGTGGTCTTCAGAAGTTTCTGAACCTGGTCATTCTGCAAGAGCTCCTGAATCTGTGTATTGGTCAGAACGACGTCCTTCTCGGATAATTGCTCCGAATAGTACTTGTTCGCCTTCTGAGCTCCCCCGATGGTGCCTACCGCATTTTCAGTACTCGCGGGTGGATACAAGCCGGCGAGGTAAACAATCGCAATCACTGCGACAACCGCGCCGCTCAAGACAAGAATACCTCTCTTGCCCGAGAAAAAGCCCTGAGGTGTTTGTTCCATGTAAGCCTCCTTATGTGTGGATGTTGATGGTGTGAATTGAGCTATAAGATCATTCCAAAAGGAACGGTGAGTTGTCGGAGAAGGGGCTCCGGAAACCATATTGGCGATTGTTTTCTGGAGGTATCCGGGTGGTTCTACAAGTTGTACTTGATGGAGTCGCTGGGTAAGAGACTGCAGGCTTTTTTGCATCTGGCGGGCTTCAGAGTGTTGCTGCAAATACTTTTTGAGCCGGGCACTCTCCGCCTTTGTGCTGGTCCCGTCAATCTCTTTATTCATGAGTTCGAAATATTTATCTGGGATCATGGCCTTGTTCTTGGGTTAAGATTTCTCTGAGATTTCTGCGCGCTGAAAAGAGTCTCGATTTGACGGTTCTCGTCGGGAGGTCGAGGATCGTACCGATTTCTTTGTACGAAAGGTTATTGAAATGACAGAGGACGATGACAACCCGATGTTCTGGATTGAGTCGCATGATGGCTTGTTGAATGCTCTCGTCCTGCTCCGATTCTGCGAAATGCTGTTCCGGGTTGTGCTCGCTGGAAACAAGGTTCTCGTCAAGGCTCTCAATGTTCTTGCGCGACTTGAGGTAGTTGATGGATTCATTTGTTGCAATTCGGTAAAGCCAGCTGAAGAACTTGCGTGTCCTGTCGAAGGTGTGAAGCTTTTCGAAAGCCTTGATAAATGTCGTTTGAGTAATTTCGCCTGCATCGTCATAATTATTGATGATCCTCAGGGCAACGTTGAAAACCTGCTTTTTGTATCTCTCGATGAGAATCTCGAAGGACTGCTTGTTCCCGGAAATGCAATCCTTGACGAGGTCAGAATCGGCTTTAACATTCATAAATACAATTTAAGAGGAGAAAAGTTGATCCACTAACACAACTTTTTTTATGGATACGCAAAAACAAGCCAAAAATGAGGTTATTCGATCTTGAAAATAAGGTCAAAACGAGCAAATCGGAAGACATCCCGTATATGGTTATTCAAGTTGGCGAGCGTCAAACCGTGGCCGGATTGCTTGAGCCTTTTTTGCGCAGCGATCAGCACGCCGAGCCCTGCACTCGAGATGTACTCCAGGTCCTTAAAATCGACTGTTGCTGATGTTGTTACCTTGGCAAGCATTTTTGCCGCTTCATCTGTTTGTGAGGCATCGAGCCTTCCCTGCAAATGAACGGTTCCCTGTTCGTCAATTGTAATCTTGAGCATACTACTTCTCCAGTCTATGTACGAGCGTTATGGTACTCATGTTTTCAGAGTGATGGTATTCGACTTTGTCGATCATTTTTTTCACGAGGAAAATCCCCAGCCCTCCTGGCCTTCGATTCTCAAGCGGTGCGTGGATATCCGGATCTGGAGCCTTGGTCGGGTCGAACGGGTGCTCCTCAATATCTTTAATCTGAACGACGAGATTTTTTCCCTGGACTGAAAGCCCGACGGAAATATCCGATTTGCCGTTTTTGTTGTATTTCACGAGGTTCGTAAAGAGTTCCTCGACGGCGAACCGGATGCTGAAAGCTGTCGTCGCGCTGATATCCTGAGAATTAAAAAATTCTGAAATGAAAGCGAAAACAGGGTCCAGAGATTTCATGGACCGGGCAAAGGAGCGTTCCATGGTCACCAGGTTTTTTGAAAAAGCGATTGCATGTAAAACTTGTTGCATGGGAACATCCGGCAGATCGAGACTTCTGAAAACAGGTTTGTCATTTCTCGAGCGTGATGGCATTCAGTAATTTGACGAACCGCGGGTCTGCACGGAGAGAATTGAAACCTCGGCCCATTTTCATCCAAACCAACGAAGCAGATCGTTCTTCGAATGCTTTTGTAAGGTACGTGAAGGCCTCTTCGTTCCTTCCAAGCGCCGAGCACAATCCGGCGATGTGCGCTGGAGAGACGTATCGTTTTTTTGAAAGTTCCCGCAACGCCGTAAGTATTTTCTCGGCGAGGTTTTTTTTGCCGGCTTCTGCGTAACCGTTTCCCAGAGCCGCGACCATCGTGGGGTTGCTGTCGGACAAGCGAACCGCAGATTCCAATTCCTGGATGGCTTCATCGTACCGTTCATCGGCCAGATATGCGAAGCCCAAATGAAGCCTGGCCAAAGCAAAATCGGGGTCCATTTCTAAGGCTCGCTTGTACGGATCGACTTCCCCTTCGTACTTTCCCGTGAAGTAGTGGATTGCACCGACTTCCGTGTTGATCACGAGTGAAAGAGGCTCGAGGGTGAGGGCTTTCTGAATTTCCTGGATGGCCTCGTCGGATCGGCCAAGGGCAGCCAGATACCAGGCATACCACTGGCGGGCGGTTGCATAATTGGGGTTCAAAGCAAGAGCCTGTTTGAATTCCCGTTCTGCTTGCCTGGAATCCCACTCGTACCAGAAGGCCACCATGCCCAGCGAAGCGTGGGCCTCGGCGAGAGAGCTGTTGAGCGAAAGGGCTTTTTGAGCGGCAGCTTTTGCTTTCGGCATCACCTCGTTCGGCGGGGCAAATGTGTTCGATGCCAACACGACGTAACAATCGGCCAGGCCGGCGTAGCCTCGCGCGTATGTTTCATCCCGAACGATGGCCTGTTGAAAGTATTCAAGAGCTTTCCGCACGCCATCCGGCGTCCTTTTGTTCCAAAAATAGCGGCCTTGAAGATAGAGCCTGTACGTATCGATGTTTTCATTGCCTTGGTCGACAGCCTCAGCCTGCGTTTGTTGCGACAATTTGGATTCAAGGGCAAGGCCAATTTGCCGGGCGACTTCCGTTTGAACCCTGAAAACATCTTTCAACTCGCGCTCGTAGGTCTCTGCCCATAAAGCACTATTGGACTGAAGGTCAAGTAACTGGGCGGTGATTCGGACACGTAAGCCTGAAGTTCGCACGCTTCCTTTCAAGACAATATTGACTCCCGCGTTCTTTCGTACCGTTTCCAGGTCTTTTTCCGTTTGGCCCGAGCCCGCGGGCGACGCAAATGAAACGACTTTCAAATTGCTAATTTTTGAAAGTTGCGTGATAATATCTTCGGTGATTCCCTGACTGAAGTACTCATCCTCTTTCGAGTCGCTCAGATTGAGAAAAGGCAGCACCGCGACAGACCCTTGATCGCGTCCGGCGGGTTTTTCTCTGACGAGAACGAAGACGATGACCGAAAGAGCAATCGCAAGAATCCATGTGACAACCCACTGCTTGCTCAGAGAAAATTTCGCAATCGATGTGCCTTCTGCTTCGCGGCGAAGAGGCTTCAAATCCTGCAGGACCTCTTTTGCGCTTTGGTACCTCCATTGCTTATCCTTTTCGAGGCACTTCATCACGATTTTTTCGAGGCTTTCAGGAGCATCGGGGCGCAAAGCTCTGAGCGACCCGGGACTTTCGTTCAGGATAGAATATCCCAGAGCGGCTTCGTGTTCGCCACGAAACGGAAATTGACCCGTAATGAGTTCAAACAGCACGACACCGAAGGAGAACAGGTCTGACCGTTGGTCGAGTTCCTCGCCCCGGATCTGCTCGGGAGACATATACCCGAACGTTCCGACCGTCGACTCTTTTTCTTCCAACGTGGGCTTGTCTTTGAACTTTGCAAGGCCAAAATCAGTGATTTTTAAAAGCCCTTCCTCCGTCAGCATCATGTTATCCGTTTTAACATCCCGATGGATGATGCCGCGCCGATGAGCATGACCCAGGCCTTCGAGTATTTCACTTGCGTAACCGAGGATCTGCGGAAAACTGAAAGAGGCCCCGGAAGCTTGAAGATCCTGAAGTCTTTTTCTTAACGTTCCGCCCGGGAGGAACTCCAAATCAAGGAACTTCAAGCCTTCCGGCTGTTCAATATCATGGATGATTGCAATGTTGGGATGATTGAGTGTCGAAAGCGCCTTCGCTTCCTGTTGAAATCGTTCCACATCATCCGGCGACTTCAAAAGGTGAGGCGGAAGGAATTTCAACGCGACATGACGGTCAAGTTTAAGGTCA
>JANOGR010000329.1:0-6894 GCA_031406095.1 Ignavibacteriales bacterium | reverse complement strand
CGGCTCATGCCGGGTTTGCGGGCAATGCCGGCCGTGATCAGGATAATATCGGAATTGGCCGTCAGGTCGTACGAGTTCGTTCCAAGAACTTTTGTGTCGAACCCCTCCACGGGAGCCGATTCGTACATGTCGAGTCCTTTGCCCTGAGGCAGGCCGTCGACCACATCAACCAGGATGACTTCATTCGCCAGTTCTTTTTCGGCGATACGCTGGGCTGCCGTTGCGCCGACATGACCCGCCCCGATGACTGTGATTTACATAAGTGATCTCCGTTGTCGATAGGATGTGTGGGATGGGTGAGAAACGAAAAATCCTCAATCACTGATAGAGGCCTATACTGCCAAACCTTTCTTACGAAGAGGGGGGGTAGACGCTGACTCGCTGCCTGGTCTTCCCAACCCGCTCGAACTTCACGACACCGTCGGCGAGGGCAAACAAAGTGTCGTCGCTGCCAATCCCGACGTTTCGACCCGGATGGACCCTAGTACCTCGCTGGCGAATGAGAATGCTCCCGGCGTTCACCGTTTCTCCGCCGAAACGCTTGACTCCAAGCCGTTGCGCATTACTGTCCCGGCCGTTCCTTGAACTTCCACCGCCTTTTTTATGAGCCATCGCTTCTCCTAAAATCTAAATCCGAAATCCTCCGCCAAAGGCGGATGCGCCTTCGGCGCAAAAATCCGAAATCTCTCGTTAAACCTTGTTGATTTCTATCTGAGTATACTGTTGACGATGTCCTCTTCGAACTTTGTAGCCTTTCCGCTTCTTCTTTTTGAAAACCATGACCTTGTCATCTTTCACGTGCTTCAGGACGGTTGCCTCAACTGCAGCCCCCTTCACATACGGAGTGCCGAGCGTCGTTTTCGTATCGTCCGAGACGGCAAGGACATTTTCAAACTTGACCCTGGCACCAACTTCAGATTTCAGCTTGGGCACGAGGAGTTTCTGCGCCGCCGATACCTTGAATTGCTGTCCCGCGATTTCCACAACAACAAACATTGCCCTACCCTGCTATTCTTGAGAATTGATAACGTTTCTTTGAAAACCGGCTTATAATATGCCGAAAAAAGGCTGGAATGTCAACGGGAAAAGCAGAACCTACGAACGGGGAACGATCTTGATCTCTTCAAGTTTCTGAATGACGACAGTTGAGAGGTTCCGCATGGAGTTCACACCCGAAGCAACCAGTTCAACATCCTGAGATAACTCCTTAAAAGCGGCCTGACATTGCTCGCGGTCGCCGGAGCTGACCATTTTCAGGAATTGTTCTTCTTTTTTCTTCAAGTTGCCTAGTAACGTGGAAACATTCTTTTCGACCAGCTGTCCAAGTGAATTCACCGTGTTGTGAAACGTCTGGAGCGAATCCAACTCTTTTTGTTTTTCCTTCAGCAGCCGCTCCTCCGCCTCTCGCGCGATCATCGATTTTCGATATAGGAACCGCTCGTGCACGCTTTTGATGGCGATCGCCAGCCTGTCCTTGCTGATTTGGTCTTTGCGAATGTAGTCAAAAACGCCGTGCTTCAACGCTTCGACGGCGACTTCCTCAGAACCCGCTGCGGTGATCATGATGACGGGGATGTTCACCTTCTGCTGGTGCATCCACTGCAGCACGTCGATGCCGGACATGCCCGGCATCCGGTTATCGAGAATGATGACGTCAAACGTGTTCTTCTGCAGCAACTCCACCGCATCCTCTCCTGATTCGCAGGATTCCACGGCAAAGCTGTTCGTCATTTTGAGGCCCATTTCGATGCTGAGACGGACCGAGTTTTCATCATCCACGACGAGAACGTGGAGCAAGCGTTGAACTGTCATACGATGACCTTTTTCTCCGAATTCAATTGAAAACGGACATATCGACTGAGCGAACCAAACAAACGAGGAGACAACCGGAAAAAGCTCTCAAAATATAGGAAAGTATCCTTCCCAAAACAAGGACGTTTGGAAGCTAAATCAGCCCGCCGACATACGGGGCATAGTCGATCAATTTGAGGATGAATTGCTCCTCAGTGAAAGTCAAGTCCGGTGAGAACTCCTAATAAGACTCTCAAAAACACCTTGTCATGCCCGCGGATTTCGCGTTTTTTGCGTCCGCCGTCTTTCCTGACCACCGATCTTAATGGAAGTGTGGCGCAGCAGCGGGCATCCAGAACACGAACCCTCATGCTGCTATTGCTGTCTAAGGATTTGAACTAAGATTAAACTCGTTCTGGATTCCCGCTTAAGGCGTGCGGGAATGACAAGCAAAAAAATAGATTTGTCACTCCCGCGGATTTTTAGCGGGAGTCCAGAACCCGAACACTATCGACACAAGTGGTGCAGCAGTCCATGTCAAACCAGGTCTGGATTCCCCGCCAGACCGCCGGCGTACCGCTGGCAGTCTGGCATGACTAACAAAGAGAATCACTCTAGGCTTTTGTTCTGAGTAGTCTCATCCCGTTCAACAGCACAACGAGAGTTGCACCGTCGTCTGCAAGGATGGCCAGCCAGAGACTTGTCAGGCCGAAGACTCCAAGCACGAGGAAAACGAGTTTTGTCAGAAGCGCGAGGGCGATGTTTTGCTTGATGATACGGAGTGTCCGCTTGCCGAGAGCAATGGCGTACGGGACTTTCGCAATGTTGTCCGACATCAGGACGACATCCGCCGTTTCCAGAGCGGTATCCGAGCCTGCCCTGCCCATCGCAATGCCCACGTCCGCCGCTGCGAGAGCCGGTGCATCGTTGATGCCGTCGCCCACCATGACGACGGGCGCATGGCGCGATTTGAGCTCCTGGATGGCCTGAAGCTTTTCCTGCGGCAGGAGTTGAGCTTTTACCTCGTCGAGGGAAAGTTCTGTTGCAGTGGCTGATGCGATTGCTTCATTGTCGCCCGTTAAAAGCACTACTTTTTCCACGCCAAGTCGGTGTAATTCCGTGACAGCCGCGGCGCTTTCGGCCCGGATCCGGTCGGCGACTGCAATAACCCCCAACACGCTCCGCTCATCTGAAAGCACAAGCACGGTTTTTCCCTGGAGCTCGAGCCGCTGAAGTATCTCCTCGACTTCTGGAGAACACACTCCCATGTCTTCGATCAACTGGTGGTTTCCCACGACATATAATCTTCCGTCAATAGTTGCACGAATTCCCTTGCCCGCGATGGCCGTGAATTCCTCAACCTGCGCTCCCGACACTGAAATCCCGGACTCGTGAGCCTTCACGAGCAGCGCTTCCGCGAGGTGGTGTTCCGATTTCAACTCAGCCGATGCTGCGACGCGTAAAATGTCGTTCGGCGACATGCCGTTGAGGCTCAGAATATCCGTAACGACCGGCTTTCCTCTGGTGAGCGTCCCGGTTTTGTCAAATGCAACCGCGCGGACTTTCGCGAGCGTCTCGAGATGTTTGCCGCCTTTCAGCAGAATTCCGTGCCGCGCTGCATTGGTCATTGCGCTGATGAGAGAGACCGGTGTTGAAATGACAAACGCGCACGGACACGCGATGACGAGCAGCACGAGAGCACGATAGAACCAGTCGAGAAATCCGGCGCCAAAGAGGACGGGAGGAACCGCCGCCACGAGAATTGCAAGCGCAAAAACTGCCGGCGTGTAATACATGGCAAACCGCTCAACGAATGTCTGCATGGGCGCCTTCTTGCTCTGGGCATCCTCAACGAGGTGGATGATCCTCGCCAGTGTGGAATCCGTGGCAATTTTTGTGACCCGCACATCGAGTGTCCCGAACTGGTTGAATGAGCCGGCAAACACTGCGTCACCGGTTCGTTTCGGGACGGGCATCGATTCGCCCGTGATGGGCGCCTGGTCCACGGAAGAAGATCCGCTTACCACCTCGCCGTCCAACGGGAGGCGTTCCCCGGGACGAATGACAATAATTTCACCGACATTGATTTGTTCTGCGGGGATGGAAACTTCGTGCCCATTGCGTTTCACGGTCGCCGTGGGAGGAGTGAATTTGAGCAAATCCTGGAGCGCCCGGCGGGCTTTGTCTGTGCTTTTGGATTCGAGCAAGAGGGAAAACATGTACAACACCACGATGGCGGCAGCCTCGCCGTATTTTTGTATTCCGACTGCGCCGAGAACGGCAATCGTCATTAGGACATTGATGTCGAGAACGCGGTTCTTCAGAGAACGAAAACACCTGGCTGCGATCGGTATTCCCCCATAGCCGATGGAAATCAAAAAGAGAATTTTGGGCAACAAGGCAGGAGCATTGAAAAAAGAAAAAATGCCTCCGAATTGCCAGAACGCGGCCGAGATGAGGAACGCCACAAAGAAATCGTTTGACAGGGTTTTCTTTGCTCGGACAGCTGTATCTGCCACATAGCCGGGAAGGCCGATGTCCTTCAGCGTTCGAAGAATTTCCTCTTGAGGGACGGAGTGCCGGACAACGAGCTTGTGAGAAATGACGTTGAATTCAAGGGATTGAATCCCGCGCAGTTGTTCGAGTTTCTTGCGGATGGTTTGTTCTTCCGTCGGGCAACACAAGTCATGAATGAAAAACGTGCTTTGCTGAGAGGCTGTCATGGTTCAGAAATGTGCCGCGAGGCTACGCGAATAAGGTCTTCGATGTGCTCGTCGTCCAGTGAGTAGAAGACCATCTTGCCGTCCTTCCGGTGTTTCACAAGCCGCAGGGTCTTGAGGAGGCGTAGCTGGTGCGACACGGCTGATTCCGTGATGCCGAGGACTTGCGCAATATCGAACGTGCACAGGTCTTCCTTGACGAGCGCCATGACGATCTTGAGGCGGGTGGGGTCGCTGAGGACCTTGAAAATCTCGCTCAGGTCGACGATTTGGTCGTGATCGCGTACAGCTTTTGCCGCAGAGCGGATGGCTGCCTGGTGGTCGTGTTTACTGGAAGACATGAACGATTGAGCAGTTGTTCAATCGTTAAGGTAAGGGAAACCGAAGATGATGTCAAGTTGAAAAAAAGAGGTGGGAGGGCGGATGAGTGTACTTATCGGCTATGAGAGAGATGGAACCCTCACGCAGGCCATCAGAATGAGAATGCAGACGATTGCTCTGGTGAATTGAAGGGGATTCAGGGGACGTTGCTGAGCGGCAAGACGGCGAGGTTCATAACGTCTGGCAAAACAATGCGCCATGAACGAAGCGTCAGCGAAATTATTGCGCTTTGTGCCCTGAGCTTTAACTTGGCCCGTTGTTTTTGCCTGTTATGTTGCGATGGGAATATACTCCTCTTCATAAACCCGCTAGCATTCGAAGTAAGCAAA
Source organism: Ignavibacteriales bacterium (assembly GCA_031406095.1). Lineage (GTDB taxonomy): Bacteria > Bacteroidota > Ignavibacteria > UBA10030 > UBA10030 > JANOGR01. The sequence continues at coordinate 1,673 of JANOGR010000329.1, read as the reverse complement.
CCAACGGGAACGCAATTGTCATTTTGTTTCCGACTTGCCGTTCTCAGATTTTCTTGTCATTCCGATCACCAGAAAAACCAACCCAAAAGCCAAGAACATTAGTCCTTGAGTTGGTGAAGAGTCAGTGGCAATTGCTTTGGTGATCATGATGACTGCCCCAATCTCCATAACAATGGCAGACACCAAAAGCACCATCTTGTTTCTCTTCGCTTTGCTCATATTACCATCGTTCTTGTTGGACATGGTTGACCTTGAAATTCGGAAAGGCAGCCCCCGAATGTCATAGTTCGGTCGCTAATTAGTAGACTTCAAGCAAAACAATGACGCATAACGTTTCGCCGCACCACGCAGTTGTTTTTGGTGCTAAGAAAAGATTCCACTGCTCAAACTGAGTTTAGCAAACCGCACCAAAAACCATTGCGCGAGTTCAGCTATTTTCCTTTTTAGGGTGCGAACGTCGTGCAGTCGCGAAGCGAATGCGTTTGCACAACTGAGGGCGAAGCCCGCGCCACGCTGTGACGCGCTTATGAGCGACCTGCCTGCCGGCAGGCAGGAGCGATTGCGTCACAACTCGTGGAATAACGCAGTACTGCGCTTAACATATCGGATTCTCGGCCATCAAGCAAGGAAATCTCACCCCGTCGTTTTCCCTTTTACTAGCTTTCCATATTCGCTTAAAGAAAACTCTGCCTATGGCTGTCACTCGTTTCATCGGGCCTGTCCTTCCTGCGATGATTGTGTTTCGGTATGATTTTTTTGGCCAACCGTTGCCGCCACCACCACAAGGATAGCGTATCCGAGCAAAACGGTCAACGATGCAAAGTAGGAGAGTCCATTTTTTAAGGCAAGAACCAACACGAGCACATCCAGGGTGATGTTGACAAGTCCGATGGCAATTCCGAGTCGTAAACCTTCGCCTGTTTTGCTGCCGACAGCCTTCAAGTAGTTCCTGGTATACAATGACGCCAGGAATGGATACGCGATCAGCAGGGGAAAACTGATAGCCGGATATCTTGAGACATATTCGATGGACGGAATATCCTTCAATTGCGGGACCATGAACATCACGGACCCCCAAATGAACCCGATACTCCAGATGACAAAACGTAGAGCAGGGCTTTTCCGACATTCTGCGGCATGAATTGTTCCTTTCGGTGATTCTTATCTATTCAATGACTTCACACTCAATCCGTCCCCTCTGCGGCGATGGCACGAGCGTTGGGGAGAGGGGACCATTTCCGGTTTCATCTCGAGGGGTGTGAAGAATATGTTCATTCCATTCCTATTTTCTTCATTCAACTTATCACACCCCACTGCTCCCCTCTCTCAACGCGCAAAGCCCACGCACGAGAGGGGACGTTTGGCACGCGTATCAAGTCCCCTCGTGGCGATGGCGCGAGTGTAGTGTAGGGAGAGGGGATAATTTCCAGTTTCTTCTTGCGGGGTGTGTCCGCAAGAATTCACATTTCCTTTCTTCATGGTATCAATACCTTTCCAGATCTTTTCCGACCACAACCCGTCCGGCAAAACCCGCCGCACGAATCGCGCCGATCATTTCTTCATCCGTTCCGCCCATCCGCACGACGTGATACAGAATCAAAAGCTTCGGTTTGGTACGCACTGCCAGCACCCCCAGCTCTTTGTCAGACGTATGGAATTCTTGCATATACTTT
>JANOGR010000173.1:0-9344 GCA_031406095.1 Ignavibacteriales bacterium | reverse complement strand
CAGGGTAGCCGGTGGATCGCTCATCGCGAGATTAGCGTGGTACCCGGCTCCTCCCAGGGGGCCCGCACCTCCCTGAGCACTATCCTTTGTTCCAAGGTCTCCATATCGGCGGTAACCGTACCCCACGGGATCCATATTGGTAGCGACGCTGCCATTGCCCGCGACAAGCGTTGTGAGCTTGCCTTGTATGAAGTCGTAAGTATGATCACTGTGTGTCCTTGCCTCACCTACGTTATTAATTACCGCACCGTCACGGGCGAGACCAGCGTGCGCGATAAAATCATTAATATGCTTCATAGGCCAAATGGCAAGCCCGAGATTTTGAGCTGTGTTCGAAAATGTGACAAGGCAGTTTCGGATGTGAAAAAGTGGGCTCGTCGAAGAAGGTATGCCGGCCGCGTAAAGTGAGTCAGTAAAAATGACCGCGGAAAGCGTCGGTTTGGTTCCAGAGAACGAGGTTGTTTCCTGGCTTACAAGAAACTTCTTATTCAAACCAATGAGATTTACACCTCCATTAGATTTGTATGCCATGAGAACATTTCCATTTCCCTGTACTGTCAGCTGTCCCAGCTTTGTATACTGGGTGTCATTATCGGCAACAAGCCAAGCAATGTAGCCCTTGCCCGATGGAGGAGGGGACACACTTGTCATTGTAATCCGGATGGCGTCGCTGTACGCGGTCGAATCAAAGAAAGCAGCTTCTCCGGAACCGGTTGTTTGGGAAAGAAGAAAAGATGAACAACAGATCGTGGCGAGGGCTATTTTTGGGAGAAGATTCATTATTGGTGTCAGCTCAAACCGGAGTGGAGAAGGATACAAAAAACCTGTTTGTATTGCAATAATGAAGTTTCAAGGACCTGTACATCCACAAAGGAGAAGCTTCGTTCGGGCAGAAATGTACTTATCTCAATTTCGTATCGTTGTTGCTTTCGAAGAAATGACTCTTCGTGGCCCGGCATCGTTGGGCTTACGTCTGTTGCTTTTATTCTCCATTTCGCCTATCCTGTTGGTCATGAAAATCGGAATTGTCGGCAGCGGATATGTCGGAGCAACGGCGGCGTACGCTATGGTGATGCGCGGCGTGGGGCGAGAGATCGTGCTGGTGGACGTCAACCGCAACAGGGCATTGGCTGAGGCTGACGATATCCTGCACGCGGTTCCCTTTGCCCACCAGCTGGAAGTGAAATCTGGTGAGTATGCGGACCTGACAGGCAGCCGTGTGGTCGTCCTCGCTGCCGGAACAAACCAGAAGCCTGGCGAAACCAGGCTGCAGCTCCTCGGCAGAAATGCCGCCGTTTTTCGCGACATTGTCCCCAGTATCCTGCAACACGCACCTGATGCGATCCTCGTTGTCGCAACAAACCCCGTCGATATCATGACGCACGTGACAGCTCAAATCGCCTCCCGGCATGGAATTCCCTCCAGCCGGGTTATCGGCTCGGGCACGACGCTTGACACGGCCCGCTTCCGCGCGCTGCTCGGACGGCACGTGGGCGTCGACGCGCAGCATGTCCACGCGTATGTGCTTGGTGAACATGGCGATTCCGAAGTCCTGACCTGGTCTCTCGTCACCGTGGGCGGATTATCGCTGGAAGAATTCTGCCGACAACGGTCCATTCGTCTTGACGCTGCGGTTCGCCAGGAAATCGACCAGAGAGTGCGTAAGGCAGCTTACATGATTATTTCCGGCAAAGGCGCGACGTATTATGGGATAGGCAGTGCGTTGGCGCGAATTGTAGAAGTCGTCCTTCGCGACCAACGGGCTGTCCTCACCGTATGCACACCGATGAAGGATGCGTTTGGAGTGCCCGACGTGACGATTTCAATGCCGCACCTTGTCGGTGGCGACGGCATTCTCTCGACGTTCCCCCCTACTGTGAACGCAGAAGAGCGTGAACTCTTGCACAAAAGCGCCCTCCTGATCGCTGATGTCATAGTCAAACTCAAATCGCAGAACGTTTAGCCGCTCGAGAATCCATCCACGCGGTTCTTGTCCTCCGCTTGACCAGCGTCACGTTTCCCGTCTTGTCAGTGAGGAAAATTCTCCCTTCCGAAAAATTCGGACAAAACATTAATTCCTTCCGGGAATCTCGGACGACTGAATTCTCAGAAGAACTCTATCTCGCTTGCTCCTAAGGCATTGGCACTCAAGTTGTGCGTTTGAAGTCGATTGTTCTCAAACTCATTCGGATCCGTCCCCCATGAATTGGCAAGAACCGAATTCGATCCAGCTCATCGTAGCTGACCTCAACGAAATCGCAGCCGACGCGTACCGGCATCGCATCCGACCTGCGACCAAGAAAGGCGGAGGCGGAGCTTACAACGCCAGCAAAGGCGGTTTCGCTTTTACACTTCCCAAGAAATACGAACAGAATCGCAGAGCACGGTTCGCCATCCAGGCTCTCTCGGCGGACTTCATTCTCTTACAGGCATCGAGCCCCCTTGATGCCTTATCGACGGTCTCCGCAACAGTTGACGACCGGGGCCAGTTGAAAGATATCACCTATCCTGGCTCCGGGCCAGCTTTGTCGGATATGCAGAGTCGCCCCCCAGCGACCACTCGGCATTCGACACGGGTCACCACGAAAGTGTTCGAAGACCTCTGAGTATGGCCAATGGCAACCGCGCTCATTATATTTCTTGTTCTCATTCTTTACACCGTTCTTCTCCTTGCGTTCATCCGATTCTTTCGGATGATCCATCAGTCGGACGCGACCATTCGTGACATGCTTGTGCAAAAAAAACCCAGGCGTCTCCTGCACAAGAGGAGACAGAAAAGAATTCTCAGTCCTGCAAAAGCGTAGCGCTTCCAAACCTTCCGAAGGTTGCAGGGTGAGACTTCCGAAGTCTCTTGAGAATTCTGATGTAGACTTCGGAAGTCTACGCAAGACCTTCGGAAGCCCTCTCGCCTTGCTTTTCTTCAACATTTCCGCTATTCTTTCCCCGCAATACGCCATCACCGAGTCATTCCCGAATCAATAGGAACAATCCAGCTTCGCAGATTTATAGAAAAGGTAACTCATGAATACGTTTGGCCGTTTTTGCATTGCAGCGGTTTTACTCGCAAACTCAACCAGTATTGCACAGGACCATGATCCTCTCCAGACGAAAGCGAATAGACTGGCCCAGGAGTTCCTCATCGTCGATACGCATATTGATGTTCCGTACCGAATGCAAATCCGCTGGGAGGACATCTCGAAGCGGACGGAAAAAGGGGATTTTGACTTCATCCGGGCTAGACAAGGCGGGTTGGATGCACCATTCATGTCCATCTATGTTCCGTCTGAGAGAGAATTCAATGGCGCCAAATCGCTGGCGGATAGCTTGATCGACATGGTCGAGGGCTTTGCCAGACGTTGGCCAAAGAAGTTCGCCGTCGCCAAATCGACAGCCGATGTGAAGAATCAATTTGACAAAGGGCTGATGTCTTTGTGTATGGGAATGGAGAACGGGTCTCCCGTTGAGGGAAAACTCGAAAACCTCAGACATTTCCACAGCCGCGGAATCCGATATATCACGCTCACACACGGCAAGGACAACCACATCAGCGACTCATCCTACGATACCACGCATACCTGGAAAGGACTGAGCCCCTTTGGAAAACAAGTCGTGGCTGAGATGAATAGGCTTGGAATCATGGTGGACATCTCGCATGTATCGGATGAAGCGTTTTACCAGGTGATGGAAATCTCGAAAGCGCCCGCTATTGCTTCGCACTCGTCTTGCCGATTTTATACTCCGGGGTTCGAGCGCAACATGTCCGACGACATGATTAAACTCCTTGCGAAGAACGGGGGCGTTATCATGATAAACTTCGGGTCCTCATTCCTGAACGATACATATCGGCAGGAAGAGAGCCGGCAGCAAAAATCACTGGATTCGTTGTTCAAAGTAAACAACATGACTCCTCGCGATTCGTTGGCCGAGGCATTCGTACAACAATACCGGCTAAGCCATCCCCTACCGGCACTCACCGTGGCAGACGTTGTAGAGCACATCGACCATGTCGTGAAACTCGCGGGTGTTGACCATGTTGGTTTCGGGTCGGACTTCGATGGCGTCGGCGATTCGTTACCCATCGGCATAAAAGACGTCTCCATGTATCCGAACATTATCCATGGATTGTTAAAAAAAGGATATGCTGAAAAGGACATCGAGAAAATTTGCGGCGGCAATCTCCTGCGCGTGTGGACGCAGGTTGAAAAAAAGGCAAAGGAATTACAGGCGAAAAAATAACGCCTTGCTGAGTGTCATTGCGAGACCCGACGTAGTCGGGTCGAAGCAATCTGCATGAGGGCGGCTAACTTGAACAAGTACTACTATGTGTACATACTTTCGAACCAGACAAACACAGTCCTTTATACCGGCGTAACTAATGACCTCACCCGCAGAGTCTTCGAACACAAAGAAAGAATCAATAGGGGTTTCACGCGGAAATACAAAATGAATAAGCTCGTGTATTATGAAGTTTTTGAAGATCCCTCTCGCGATTGAAAGGGAAAAACAAATCAAAGCTGGTTCAAGAAGAAAGAAGCTTGACCTCATAAAAAAGGTGAATCCTGAACGGCGGGACCTCGTTGATGAAATCGACGAAGTCTCGGACTGAATTCCCTTCACACATGCAGATTGCTTCGGCGCAAAACGCCTCGCAATGACGCTCACAACGAGGGCCACATGAAACCAATTACCGTGCTTTTAGTTCTGTTCGCTGTGCAAGCTGTATTTCCCCAGCCCAGGAAACTCAAAGTCTATATTTCTGTCGACATGGAAGGAATAGCGGGTGTCGTGACAGACGACCAGCTGGGCCCCGGGTCATTCGAATACGAGCGATTCAGACAATTTATGACCAAAGAAGCTCTGGCTGCCGTCAACGCTGCACGAGATGCCGGTGCGACAGAGATTCTGGTCGCCGATTCTCACGGCAATGGCGAAAACCTGTTGATCGAACAGTTCCCCAAGGACGTGCGTGTCATTCGTTCGTGGCCGAGGCGGTTCGGGATGATTGCCGGCATCGATGAATCGTTCGATGCTTTGATTTTCATCGGTTATCATTCGTCCACGAATAATCTGAAAGGCGTTCGGGCGCACACGTTTTCCAGCGGTCGCTTGACCAGAGTCTCACTCAACGGAGTGAATGTTACAGAAGGCGCCTGGAATGCGGCGGTGGCGGGCCATTTTGGCGTTCCCGTGGTCATGGTGTCCGGCGATGATGCGGCGGTGGAGGAAGTGCGCTCGCTGGTGGGCCCCATTGAGGCGGCGGAGGTCAAAAAGAGTCTAAGTTTCCATGCCGCCAATACGATGACGCCCGAGGCGTCGCAGGAGCTGATAGCCCAAAAGGTGAGAGCTGCTTTGGGGCGCTTGAAAGATTTCAAGCCTTACAGATTGAAGAACCCGGTGGCATTGGAGCTCGGGTTCAAGCATTACAGGCCGGTGGAAATGTTGGCGTATCTGAAGGGCGTCGAGCGAATCGATTCCCACACGATTCGCTACGTGGGGAAAGACATGCTGGATGTTGCAGATTTCGAACTGTTTATTACGAGTTACGCCTTTAACCTGGAACCCTGAATCGACAGTTCATCCTCAGGGGCTTGTCAATCTCCTCTTGCCCGTGCCATCCGAATTCATGATCCAGAGCGCTCCGTCTCCAGCCTGAGTCCTCGTGTAAACTATTTTGCTCCCGTCCGGACTCCACGAAGCGAAATCCCCTCCGTCCACCGTAAGCTTCACCGCCGCTCCGCTGCTCAAATCTGCTTTCCATATCCCCGCAAGGTCGTTGTACGGGGTAAGAGTGAAAATCAAATGTTGTCCTGTGGGGCTCACCGAAGCAAACGACAAGTCATCGTTGGTGTTGATTAAAATGAGTGACCTGTACAATCCAGAATCCACACGCACCGCATAAAAGAAGTACACCGGCGACGTCGATGAAGGAACCATGAGAACAACTTCCATCCCGTTGGGATGCCATGAAGGGAAATATCCCGGACTGATCAGAGAACGAACGCTGTCGTTTGCGATGTTGTACAGCCAGGTACTGCCTGAACGTTCGAATGCAATCATCCTTCCATCTCGGGACCAGGAAGGCCTTATGTCAGAACCGCCGCTCGTGAGTTGCTTGAGAGAATCCCCGTCCGCCTTGACCTTATAGATGACCAGCCCCCTGGAGAATGCCAGCCACCTGGAATCGGGAGACCAGGTTGGCCCGCCCGTGTCTCCGGCGTAAATCAGTCGTATACTTGAACCCGACGAATCCACTGCATACATTCCAAGTGTGCCGCTGATGTTGGCAAGAAACGCCACGGTTGCACCGTCGGGCGACCACACAGCCCGGTAATGCACGTAGCTTTGTTGAATCTCAACCGGACCTGTTGTCGACTGGCAGCCAACGGCAAGAACAGCTAGTCCGCAGGCAACGAACATTCTTAGGATATACTTCGACGACATGGTGCCTCAAATTAGGACAATCTTACGACTCTTACAAACTTCCAGAGGATTCCAGAATGAAACTATACAGAATATTCGCTGTTGTGCAAGTTTTTCTCGCTCTCCCCGTCTGGTCGCAAACGGTCCAGCGTCCCCGTTTTAGCGAGCTGGGGATTCATGTCGGGGTTTTCAAACCGGGCAAGCTCAATGCGCTGACAGATGTTGCCGGCGTCCGTGTCGGCCATGTAACGCTTTCTGCTGGCGACAGCGTTCGCACGGGTGTAACCGCCATCGTGCCGCATGAAGGCAACCTCTTTCAGGAAAAAGTTCCGGCTGCGATGTTTGTTGGAAACGGATTCGGGAAGTTGGTGGGCGTAACTCAACTTGACGAGCTCGGCCAAATCGAAACCCCGGTTCTTTTGACGAACACCTTGAACGTTTGGGAGGTCGCGAACGGGGTTATCGACTACATGATTTCAATTCCGGGCAACGAACGAGTGCGATCGGTCAATCCCGTCGTCGGGGAAACTAACGACGGGTTCCTCAATGATATCCGCGGCCGGCATGTAAAGCGCGAGCATGCGGTTCTAGCAATCCGGAAAGCTTCGACAGGCCCAGTGGAAGAAGGCTGCGTCGGCGCAGGCACGGGCACCGTGTGCTTCGGCTGGAAAGGAGGCATTGGAACCAGCTCGCGGGTGCTCCCCCCGAACCTCGGAGGTTTCACGGTGGGCGCACTCGTTCAAACGAACTACGGGGGAATCCTGGACATAGCAGGAGTTCCTATCGGAAAAGAGCTGGGTCGATACGCTTTCAAAGATGAGCTCAAATATTCCGGTGACGGCTCGTGCATGATTGTCGTCGCAACTGATGCCCCGCTCAACAGCGCACAGTTGAAGCGGCTTGCAAAACGCGCAACGCTTGCCCTTGGCCGGACCGGTTCATCGATGCACCATGGCAGCGGCGACTATGTGATAGCGTTTTCGACGGGAAAAGAAATGCGGATTCGGCCCGACGCAAACCGGCTTGAGCAGAGCGTGAAGTTCAAGGAAGACGAGCTTTCTCCGCTGTTCCAGGCAACGATGGAAGCGACGGAAGAAGCGATTTACAACTCGTTGTTCAAAGCGCAAACTTCGAAAGGATACCAGGGACACGAGGTAGCGGCACTTCCGGTCGACAGTGTGAAGGCGATTATGAGGAAATACGGGAGGCTCAAGTAAGATGCGATGCATCTCCTCCCGCTCTCCATCGGAGATGCATCGCATCTGCTACTAGCGAACCACCACACTTTCCTTTTCCATCATCTCCACAAATTGTGAAAACAGGTAATCACTGTCGTGCGGACCGGGAGAGGCTTCGGGATGGTACTGGACGCAAAAAATGGGAAGTTCCCGGTGACGGAAGCCTTCGTTCGTTCCGTCGTTCAGGTTGACGTGCGTGATTTCAATTTTCGAGGTGTCGAAGGAGTTCGGGTCCACTGCAAACCCATGGTTCTGCGAGGTAATTTCAATGTCGCCCTTCAGCAAGTTTTTCACGGGGTGGTTCGCTCCACGATGGCCAAATTTCAACTTGAAGGTTTTCCCACCCAACGCCAGTGCAAGCAGCTGGTGGCCAAGACAAATGCCGAAAATAGGCTTTTTGCCGACAAGCTTTTTGATATTCTGAATTGCATACTTGACCGCAGCCGGATCCCCCGGGCCGTTGGAGAGAAAAATGCCGTCCGGGTCATCCTGAAGAACCTGCTCTGCCGTGTATGATGCGGGTACAACTTTCAGATTGCATCCATACGAGGCAAGCCTCCGCAGGATATTCTGCTTGACCCCATAGTCATACACCACGACCTTCCACCGCTTTCCGTTCATTTTGGTGCCGGCGATCGGAGCGAGCGCAAAAAGCGTCTTGTCCACCTGGTCCCACTCGTATGGTTTTTGAGTGGTCACGACGGTGGCCAGGTCCCAGCCTGACATTTCCGGCGATTTCTTTGCTTTGGCCACAAGACTCTCGTCGTCAAGGTTGGCAGTGGAAATGATCCCGCGCATCGCACCCGTTGTGCGAATAATCTTGGTCAACATGCGAGTATCGATACCTTGAATGCCCGTGATCCCGTGTTGTTCAAGCCAGCTGCCGAGGCTCGCCTGTGCCCTGAAATTGCTGTAGAAATCGAAATATTCCTTCACGACAAACCCTGCAACTTGCGGCTTGGACGATTCGAGGTCTTCGAAATTGACTCCGTAGTTGCCGATCAGCGGGTAGGTCATCGTGACAATCTGGCCGGCGTAGGATGGGTCGGTGAGGATTTCCTGGTAACCGGTCATGCTCGTGTTGAATACCACCTCTCCGGTCACTTCAGATGCTGCTCCGAAAGACTCCCCGGTAAATACCGTTCCGTTTTCGAGAGCGAGCTTTGCTTTCATCGGCGTTCAAGATAGGAAGAAGAAAAAGGGAAATCAACAAAATGTGGACTATAAAAAACGGGAACCGGAAATATTTTTTTGAGAGACTCAAGTGAAACTTTGAAAGCTGAACATTAAGAGTGAAGATCCAAAATTTGGATTCCCGGAGACGAGGTAACCATGGCAAGGTTAACGAGCGGCGTCAGCTAACCTTGACAAGGATAGCCTGCCACCAAGCAGGGGGTTCAGAATGTCGGCCGATGATTGCCAAAACATATACAGCCGTCAACATTGACAACCTTTCTTAAAATCGCTATCTTTTAGTGATTTGCGTGAAATCTGATGAATTCTGCCTCAAATACCGAAGCTTTGAACGAAAGAGAACAGAGCGTTCTCAAGCACGTCGTTCACAACTATATTCTGACGGCTGTCCCTGTCGGATCGAGATACATCTCGAAGAGGTTTGAGGACCATCTGAGTCCGGCGACAATCCGTAACGTCATGGCCGACCTTGAAGAAAGGGGTTTTCTTTCA
>JANOGR010000172.1:0-15292 GCA_031406095.1 Ignavibacteriales bacterium | reverse complement strand
GTTTTTTTTACTTAAAAGTATGGCACATTTTTTTTAAGGGTAGTTTTCGCCTCCATTTAATTATTTATATTTCAGGTTTATATTTTTGCCCCTTAATTTCAATTTGGTTTACTGCTTATTTTTACACCTTCGGTTTTATTAATTCTTTTCTTCAATCGGCGCTCCAGCTTTCCCTGGAACAACAGCAGCGCCTTTGTATCGCACGCGTGTTGATCATGAAGCCTGAGATCATTCTGATGGACGAGCCGTGTTCGGCTCTCGACCCGATTGCGACGTCCAAGATCGAGGAGCTGATGAAGAGTCTGAAGAACCATTACGCCATTGTCATTGTTACTCACAATATGCAACAGGCAGCCCGCGTCAGCGACCAAACGGCATTCCTCTACCTGGGGGAGCTTGTTGAATTCGGGGACACCAATAGCGTTTTTCGAGCGCCGAAAGAAAAAAGAACGGAAGAGTATATCACTGGACGTTTTGGATAAACTAACGGATGGGATGAGCCTATGGAACGACATTTTACACACGAACTGGAAAGCCTCAAAACCTTCCTGATCAAGATGGCAAGCATGGTGGAGACAAACCTCGTCTCATCCATTCAGGCCTTGATGGAAAGGAACGAGCCGCTCGCCGCCAAGGTCATTGAAAACGACAGGCGCATCGATTCTCTGGAGATTGAAATCGACAACATCATTCTCGACTTGCTGGCTTTGCAGCACCCTGTTGCAAGCGACCTGCGATTCATCATTGCGGCACAGAAGATCAACAACGATCTTGAACGAATCAGCGATCACGCGGTGAACATTGCTCAATCGGTGCCCGCTTTTATGGCCCCGCAGACGGCGGGAGACATGATTGACATCCCCACGATGGTAGATCTTGCGAAAGCGATGTTGCGCGATGCCCTCGACAGCTTCATCCGTGTCGACCCATCTCTGGCACAGTCGGTCATCAAACAGGACGACGTCATGGATGACTTGAACCGCAAGATGAGCCGGAAGGTGGTGGAGTTGATCAAAGCGGGGACCCAATCGGTTGAATCGGGGCTTGAGCTAAATCGGGTGAGCAGAAACCTTGAACGCGTGGCCGACCTCACAACCAACATCGCCGAGGAGGTCATCTTCCTCAGCCAGGCCCGCATCGTCAAGCATGGAGCGGGGGAAAAGCTCTAACACGAGTTGTTTCTGAATCGGAGCTATTGAGAGGTAGAAAGCCTTTGCCTGAAGCTCTTGAGTTCAACCGCTAATTCCGTGGGAAGCCGATTTCCAAACTGCTTGAACGATTCATCCACGTTATCGGCGCCCTTGATCCAGCCTGCCTTGTCGAACGAAATCGCTTCCTGTACTGCTTCTGCAGAGACCTTGAGTCCGTGTGTGTCGAGCGCACCGGCTGCCGGCAGGTAGCCGATAGGCGATTCCACAGCCTTTCCCGTTTCCCGCACCCGTTCCAGAATCCATTTCAGCACGCGGATGTTCTCGCCGTACCCTGGCCAGAGGAACTTCCCGTTTGCATCCTTGCGGAACCAATTCACGCGGAAGATTTTTGGCTGGTTCTTTATACGCTTTCCCATCTCGAGCCAATGGCCGAAATAATCGGCCATATTGTAGCCGCAGAAGGGAAGCATAGCCATCGGGTCCCTCCGCACCACACCCACCGCTCCCGTCGCCGCGGCCGTTGTCTCCGCACCCATCCCCGCACCCATGAAAACCCCGTGCTGCCAGTTAAAAGCCTGAAACACGAGTGGCACCACGGCTGAACGGCGGCTTCCGAAGATAATTGCCGAGATCGGAACACCTTCGGGGTCTTCCCAGTGAGGCGAGATGATCGGACATTGCCGTGCGGGCGCTGTGAAGCGGGAATTCGGGTGAGCACCTTTTTCTGTGTCCCGGTTCCATGACCTCCCCTGCCATCCGATCATCCCCTCCGGTGCCGGACCATCCGCACCCTCCCACCAGGGTTCGCGGCCAGAAGTCATTGCCACATTGGTGAAGATTGTATTCTTCCGGATCGTCTCCATGGCAATAGGATTTGTTTTCGCACTCGTACCAGGGACGACCCCGAAAAACCCCGCCTCCGGGTTGATTGCCCTTAACTGTCCCTTCTTGTCGATATGCATCCACGCAATGTCATCCCCCACGGTCCACACTTTGTAGCCCTCATGCTCGAGTGAAGAAACCATCATTGCCAGATTTGTCTTCCCGGATGCGCTTGGAAATGCAGCCGCCATGTATGTTACCTGGCCAGAGGGGTCTTCCAGGCCGAGGATCAACATGTGTTCCGCCATCCACCCTTGTTGGCGTGCCATGTAACTTGCGATGCGCAACGCGAAGCACTTCTTGCCCAGCAGAGCATTTCCTCCGTAGCCGGAACCCACCGACCAGATGAGTTTCTCCTCGGGGAAATGCATGATGAACCGTCGGTCCGGTGAAAGGTCGCCCAGAGAATGCAGGCCGGGTACAAACTCCCCCGTTGCGTCCAGATGTTTGAGGGCGGCTTCGCCTACACGCGACATGATGTGCATGGACGCGGCGACATACGGACTGTCGGTGACTTCAACTCCAACCTTGCTGTAGGGAGATCCAACGGGTCCCATAAGGTAGGGGATGACATACATCGTCCGACCCTTCATGCTTCCCTCAAAGAGCTTTCCGACTTTTGATTTCGCCTCTTTTGGAGACATCCAATTGTTGGTCGGGCCTGCGTCCTCTTTCTTTTCCGTGCAAATAAACGTGAGGTTTTCCGTGCGGGCCACATCGCTCGAGTGACTGCGATGGAGATAGCATTGAGGATATGTTTTCTGATTCAACTCGATGAGCGTCCCATCGGCGAGCATCTGTCGAACGAAGGCTTCGTATTCCTTCTGAGTGCCGTCGCACCAGTGAATTTTGTCGGGTTTCGTCAGTGTCGACGATTCTTCAACCCATCGTTCAAGGTCTTTTCTTGTCATCAGGACGACGTGTTTTCAGGTTGCATTGTCTATGATCTTGGTTTCCATGCCCGAACAGTCCGTGATTCAATTCGCACTTCATCGCCAACGATGGTGCTGGGAATAGGATCCGGATAGTATTTTTGGCAGCAGGCATAGGCCTCAAGGCTGCTCATGTTCCAATACGATGGGCACGACGCACAGTGGATATTTTCGCCTTCGAGGTAGAAATCTGTGGAGTGACAATTCTCACTCTTGCTCATTGCAGTCACAAGCTTGCCGCTCGGCGTCAGATAAGCGATCATCGGGTCAGGCTGAATTCCTTCAGGGTCGCTGAATCGAACGATTCTCTTGTCCAGCACGTCCTTTAATGGCACGACGATGAACGGGCCTTCGATTCTTGCCTGGATATTCGTGCTCGATATCTTTCCGGAGCTCGAGCTTACCGATTGCATCACCGAGGGTTGTTTTTCGATCACTGGATGGTACGCCCGGAATGCATCGCTCAAATAAGCCCAGAGACCTGTAGCCAGGACTGCGATCAGCAGGATCCTCATGTACCATCTGCTGTGAGAAAGGGTCTTATCCGGAGCTATATCGGGTTTCTTGTCCTGCTCAAGGTCCAGCCCGCATTGAGGACAGAATCTAATCGACTCTTGAAGAGCCGAGCCGCATTGAGGACACTGTTTTGCCATCAGCGTGTGAGCACGTCGCGGGTTTGAGGTTCTTCTTCAGAAATCATCTCTTCGATGACGGAGATAATTCGCTCCACTTCCTTTTGCGAATGTTGCAGAACGGTCACGTGGCCCATTTTCCGTTTGGGTCTGGGCTCGGTTTTGCCGTAGAGGTGGAGTTTCACACCCGGGAGCCTGTGAAGCGCTTCGACATCCAGCCTCTCGAGGTCTTGACCCAAAAGGTTTATCATGGCGCACGGACTCAGAAGCCTCGGAGTCTCCAGCTCCAAACCGCATATGGTACGGACGAGGGCTTCGAACTGGGACACACTGCAGGCATCGAGGCTGAAATGGCCGGAATTGTGGGGCCGTGGAGCAATCTCGTTCACCAGAACCCTTCCATGTCGGGTCACAAAAAACTCGACACACAAAACGCCAACCAGCTGAAAAGATTCTATGATCCCTCGTGCGAGCGAGACCGCCTCCTGCTGAATCCTCTCATCAACCCTTGCAGGGACAAACGTCATGTGGAGGATGTTTTCATGATGAATGTTCTCGCATACAGGGAACGTCACGACGGAGCCGTCCATCGACCGGGCAGCAATGACAGAAATCTCACATCGAAGGTCGATGAATTCTTCAACGACTGTCTCGCCCATCTCACCCAGAGTCTCCAGATAGGCGCGCTTTTCTTCTTCCGTGACGATGACCGTCTGACCCTTGCCGTCATAGCCGAGTCTGGCCGTTTTCACGACCATCGGGAGTTTCATCCTTTCGACCACAGAGCGGAGCCTGGTGGAAGACTCTGCTGCAAGGAAGTCAACCGTGGGAAACCCCCTGCGACGGAGTTCTTCCTTTTCAAGCTGACGGTGTTGAGAAACGCGGAGAATCTTGCTTCCCGGAAAAACCTCCTTCGATTTCTCAACGAGTTCCACAATCTCGGTTTCGACATTTTCGAATTCGTAGGTGACAACATCCGACTCGCCCGCTATTCGTTCTCCTGCTTTCCTATCATCAAAGGGAGCGGTGATCAGACTGTCGCACAAGCGCGATGCCGGGCACCGTGGGTCTGGGTCCCATACGAGTGTCTGATAGCCCATCCGGTGCGCCTCGCGCACAGTCATCATACCGAGCTGGCCGCCGCCAATGATTCCAATCGTTGCAGGTGGAAGAACGGGCGTCATACTTTCGTTTTCAGAACCTTGTTACGCATGTTTTTGCGATGCGCCCGGAGTTGACCGGCTATTTTCGGATATTTGAGCGAGAGGATTCTTAAGGCCAGAAGCGCCGCATTGGTGGCTCCATCGATCGCGACTGTAGCAACCGGGACACCCGCCGGCATTTGAATGATGGAGAGCAGCGAATCGACTCCGTTCAGCGTCTTCGATTTGATAGGAACACCGATCACCGGCAGGATTGTTTTCGAAGCGACCATGCCGGGTAAGTGCGCCGCTCCGCCGGCAGCCGCTATGATGACCTCGATGCCACGACCCGCAGCCTCTTCTGCATAACGAAACATGTGATCGGGTGTCCGATGGGCGGACACCACCTTGAATTCGAACGGAACTCCGAATTCTTTCAGCGTGGTGCGCGCCGGCTCGAGATGCTCCGCATCCGACGCGCTGCCTATGATGATTCCTACCAACGGGTTTGACGATTTTTTTGAGGGTTTCACAGCGACGTTACTTCATTTTTGCGGCGGCAACCTGGTTCGCCACGAGTGCCGCGGTTGCACCTGCACCAAACCCGTTATCGATGTTCACCACCGTAAGTCCGGGAGAACAGGATTGCAGCATCGACATCAACGCAGCCTCGCCTTTTCCGCCGTAACCGTATCCCACACTGCTTGGCACTCCGATCACGGGAATCGGGACGAGCCCACGCACAACGGAAGGAAGAGCCCCTTCCATGCCGGCCACGACAACGGCCGATGCAATATCCTTTTGAAGGATTGTCTCCACCGGCTTGACAAGTCGGTGAATGCCCGCAACTCCCACATCGTAAAACGTGAATACTTCACAGCCCATGACTTCCGCCGTGACCCTTGCCTCTTCCGCCACAGGCAGGTCCGACGTTCCGGCGGCAAGGATTGCAACTTTTCCGCCCGTTGATTTCGGTTCATAGTTTTTTCTCATCGTCACGACTGTCCGCCCCGTGCGGTTGTGGGTGACGAAAAACTTCGACGAGAGGTGGTCGTTGATGTATTCTGCGCACATTTCGGAGACCCTGGTGGCAAGGGCGAACCCGGTTTTCTCCGTGAGCACGTCGAGCATTTGGGAAACCTGATCGGGCGTCTTGCCCTCGGCAAAAATCGCCTCGGGTATTCCTGTCCGTTCCCTCCGCTGAGTATCGAGACGGGCAAACTGGTCGAGTGTGCTTAGTGATTCTGGCTTTGGGTCAGGCATGGGGCTCAAAGTGGGTGGATAATATACGAGAAAAACTTCAAAAGAACAGCAGCCCTACTTTTGGCTCGTGTCTCAATTTGTTTGGCCCGTAAGTGGTGTCAGGAGCCCGCCCGAACGACTGGTCGCTCAGTCGGGCGGGTTTCCTCCTGACACACACAGCGTTTCGGTTAGGACGAAAGTCCTGACCGCATCAAAGTAAGACACCACCTACTTTTGTGCAGCTTTCCTGAGCCGGTCCATGACGGCCGCGCCGATTCCCTTTTCCTCAACCGATTCGACCAGAATGACGTCCACTTTTTTCTCGTCTAGTTCACGGAGAGCGCGGAACAATTCCCGTGCGAATATTGCTGAATCTCCAGGGAGTTGTTTCCGGAATTCACTTTTCACAGATGAAGCCTCGATGGAATGGGTTATCGCTCCGACAATCCTTCCGGAGGAGCCTAACCTTGAGACTTCGCCGGCAAATGCTGTTTCATCCCGAACTCCGATGATGACAACCCTTGCTTTCGGAGCGTAATGCTTGTGACGCGTGCCGGGCGAGCGTTTCAATAGCTCTTCTTGAGACGTCGTGCCTACCTTCCCGATTGCCTGCTCGATGCGTTCCCGGGAAAGTCCGCCCTGGCGAAGTATAACCGGCGGGTCGGCCGTCACGTCGATGACCGTGGATTCTATTCCAATCTCCGTCCGTCCGCCGTCGAGGATAAGTTCGATTCTTCCGCCCAGGTCTTTCACCACGTGGGAAGCCTCGGTTGGGCTTGGACGGCCTGAGATGTTCGCACTCGGTGCAACAACACCTCCCCCGAATTTCTTCAGCAAGGCGAGCGCGACGGGATGGTTTGGCACTCTGAGGGCCACGGTATCAAGGTTCGCTGAAATAATACCCGGAACATGCTTCAGTTTCGGCAAAACCAGAGTCAGAGGCCCCGGCCAGAAGATGTCGGCAAGCTTTTTTCCCTTTTCCGGTATATCCCTGGCGAATAACCCTGCTTGTAAGAGGCTATCGATGTGAACGATGAGCGGATTGTCCGCCGGCCTCCCCTTGGCTTCGAAAATTTTTTTTACTGCTTTCTCGTTCTGCGCGTCGGCGCCAAGACCGTACACCGTTTCTGTTGGAAACGCTACGAGACCGCCACCGCGAAGAACCGATGCGGCTTTTTCAATGACATGTGAATCGGGAGAGGACGAGGAAACCTCAAAAATTCTAGTGTTCATGATTCCCTGGCTTGAAATACTGCGGGGAGAGAGCAGATTTACAGCGGTTTAAAGCGTTCAAAAGACTGCAGGCAGGAATCGCAATAGTAAATCTGTTTGCACAGCGTTGCGCCGAAGGGGCTTTCGAGGTGCGTCCTGGCTGAGCTGCAAAACGGACACACAACAGGGAGTTCCAGCGTAACGGCAAGCGATTCCATTGTTTTCGGCGGAGGAGCGATGCCAAAGACCCGCAGTTTTTCCTTCGTGGCCTCATCGAGGTTGTCCGTGGACCACGGGACGGCATGATTCACCCGAATCACGACCGGTTCGAATCCCTTGGATTTCAGTTTTTTTTCGACGTCTTCTTTCATCAGCTCCAGAGCCGGGCAACCAGTAAACGTCGGCGTCATTTCCACTTCAACACCCGATCCCTGAAGCCGAACGGAACGAATCACGCCCAGCTCGACGAGAGAAACGACGGGAATTTCCGGGTCGGCCACTTCTCCAAGTGCCCGCCAGACCTCCGCCTCACGTTCAGAGGTTGAGAATCGCACTGTCGATGTCGAATCTAACGTGCTCATTGAGACTTCATGGAAACCATGATCACACCACCGCTGTGGCCTGTTCCGAACCGTGTCGTGGCGTCGCTGGCGCCAATGTATTCAATCTTTTGGACGTTCGTCGTAGGAATATCACGCAAGGTAGCGGGGGTCCCGTAACGAACATTGTCCACATAGACCACCGGCGGTGACGAGCCTCTTTGCTGGAGGAACAACGGCCGCAGTTTCGTCACAGCGTCGTAGGCATTGAACGCATTCGCCGCGGCAATCTCTTCCGCGGTAATCGCATCCCGCATGCCACCGGTTTGCGACCCTCCGCCCGGTCCACACGATACTGCCAAAAAACAAACGGTGATGAGAATCGTCCTCATAACTAATTCTTCCCTCCCATTCTTGTGGTAACCATAATGACGCCCGCTGGATGGCCGGTGCCAAACTGAATCGTTGCATCTTCAGCGTTGATGAACCGCACCTCCGCAACTGTTTCCGCAGGGATATTCCTCAGGGTTTCCATTTCGCCGTAGTTCATGCCGTTGACATAGACGACCGGGAAGCGGCTGCCCCTGGTCGAAAACGATTTCAGTCCCCTCGACGAAAGCCACATCGGGCGCCGCATCTGGACAGCCTCGTAGGCCGAGGGCGCTCCAGACGCAACGATTTCTTCAACCAGGAGCGGATCTCGTGAAGATCCTGATTTCGTTCCTCCTCCGGATGAACAACCGATACAGAAGATCAGCAAGAAACTCAGGATGAGCGATTTCATATGGACCTCCTTCTCGATAAGAATGCATCCTCAAAGAATTGAAAGCCATCTCTCTTCAGGTTCACCATTTTCCTCCCGGCACCGTGCGGTATACAGACTGCATGTCTTCAATCAGCCGCCTGAGGTGGTCGGTGTGTTCTCCCTGGCGTCCGCCGACATCGCTCTTCACGTTGGCAACATAGCCGCCATCGCGCTCAGCAACAGGAAGGTGAAGCGTTGATTTTGTCAGAACGGGCACCACTTCTTTCATCCATTCCGCACACAGGACATCGTTTCCGGGAAAAACCTTGTTGGACACAAGTTCAGGTTCGGTATTGAGCTTTTCAAATAAACCGAGCGCCTGAGGAAAAGCAATGTCTACCGCATGCTGCATTTTTTTGTGGCTTTCGTCCGTTGCATCTCCGAGCCGCTCGACAAGTCCCTGGGAATGCATAAGATGATAGTTTTCTTCGCGGATAATCCGTTCGGAGATGTCACGAAGCGGTTTCGCAGAACTTTTCATGAGGGCCTGGAGTCTCACGTTTTCCGCAGCGTCAAAAAGGTACTGGCGGACAACCGCGTATGCAAAATCGCCTTTCGGATACTGGACAAACCTGCAACATCGGAAATCCTGCCACAGCCTTTCGAAAGCCATAGCATCCGCGTTCTTTTCGCCCATTTGCTCGAGCAGTGTGAACCAGACAAGGGAATGGCCCATTTCGTCCTGGGCGATGTTTGAAAATGCGATGTCTTCTTCGAGAATGGGCGCGAAGCCGGTCCATTCCGAATCCCGGTGTCCGAGTATCAACTCATCGTCAGCAAGTGAAAGAACAAATTCCGCAACGGCATCTTGAGAGACGCCTGCGGGCAATTCAATGGCCATCTTTTTCCGGAGCTTCGAATGCTTTCGGATCGCGGTAACTCTTGTCGGTCACCTGGGCGAAGAAATTTTCATCCTGGTAGTCGGTCATCGTAACGTCTTTGGAGCGGACCACCCACAGGCTGACGCAGCGGAGCCGGCGGGCAAACTGGTCTCGTGCCATTTGCAGAGCCATTTGCGGGTCGGGGGCGTGAACGGAACCGACATATTCGTGCGGCTCGCCCTTGCGCGACTGGTGGAACACTTCATACGTTTCCCACTGAGTATCCATCAAGCAACCGGCTGTGACGCCTTTTTCCCCTTTGCGGCCAGTGCCTCTCGCACCCAACGGCCATCTTCGTGTGTTTTCCGTCTGGAATCCAAACGCTCCTTGTTGCAAGGTCCATCACCGTTGATCACTCGTTTCAGCTCGTCCCAATCCGGCTGAGTGTACTGATAGTGCCCGGATTTCTCATCGTAGCGACAGTCTTTGTCCGGCACTTCAAAACCAAGAGCGCGGATTTGCGGCACAATGAGGTCGACGAATTCCTGGCGGACTTGTTCGTTGGATTTCGTTTTGATTCTCCATTTCAACGCCTGTTGCGAGTGAACCGAAAGCGTATCCGGCGGACCCGACATCATGAGAGTCGGGTACCACCAGCGGTTGATAGAGTCTTGAGCCATTTTCCTTTGTTCGGGTGTTCCTTTGGCCAGGGTGGCAACAATATCGTAGCCTTGTTTGATATGGAATGCTTCTTCGTAGCAAATTCGCTTCATAGCCCGGCCGTACGGTCCATACGAGCTTTGTGCGAGCATGCTTTGGTTAATCACCGCCGCTGTGTCCACCAGCCAGCCGATAACGCCGACGTCCGCCCACGTGGGCGTGGGATAGTTGAACACGTTCGCATACTTCGCCTTGCCGCTGAGCAGCTCCTCCATCATGTCTTCACGGGACTTGCCAAGGGTCTCGGCGGCGCGATACAGGAGCTGGCCGTGTCCGGCTTCATCTTGCACTTTAGCAACGAGGGTCAGTTTGCGCCTAAACCCGGGAGCGTACGGAATCCATTTGCCTTCGGGCAACTGGCCGACGATTTCGCTGTGGGCGTGCTGGCCCATCATGCGAATCAGGTTTTTCCGGTAGTCTTCCGGCATCCAGTCGCCGGGCTCGACTTTATCGCCACGGGCTACTCGGGCTTCAAAATCGGCGAGGTGTTGTTCAGGGGATTTTTCAGGTAGCATTTTTTTTCAGTTAATACTCGTCAAAAATATACTGAAAATTCACTGTCAAGTAAAACCGATGCCCTAGATCATCGTGACAATCAGCTTAAACGCTGCGATTGCGAGCACAAGTCCCAGAATTCTGCGGAGCACCAGTCCGGAAAACTTGCTGGCCCCAAAGTAGGAACCGAGCAAACCGCCCGCAAAAGCCGCCGCCACAATCGGTATGCTTGTTGACACATCGAACGATCCTCGCAACGCTCTCCCCCCAAGCCCTGCAAACGAGTTCACAACAATGAAAAGAGCCGAAACCGCAGCGGTTTGTTTCACGCTCGCCCATTTCATGAGCAACATGATCGGGCTCAGGAAAATCCCTCCGCCCACTCCTACGATACCTGAAAGAATTCCGATTCCCGCTCCTAAAGGAAGGGAAATAGCAGGATTCACAGGTTGATCTGACGTTTGGTCCGTCCCGGCAAGCGATGAGAAAACAAGACGAAAGGCTGCAAACAAGAGAACCAACGCGAGGAGCATAAAATATGCTTTTTCAGAAATTCTGATCGTCCCGCCCACAAAAGCTGCAGGGATCGAAGCCAGAATAAAAGGCCATGCGAGCTTCATCGACAGGTGTTTTGCTTGATAGTAGGACCATGTGGCAAGTCCCGCTACGAGGACGTTTAACATTAACGCAGTGGTCGACATCTTTTCGGGGGAAACTGCAAAGAAAGAGAGTACCGCAAGATAACCGGACGCACCGCCGTGGCCAACAGAGGAATAAAGTGCGGCAACAAAGAAAATGAGAATGCAAATGAGGAGCAAAGTCGGAAAAGTGAAATCCAAAGCAAACTCTCTTTCTCGTAGAACGCTTAAAAACATCTTGTCATGCCCGCGGATTTTTAGCGGGCATCCAGAACCCGAATACAATCGTCACAAGTGATAGTAGCCCAGTGCAAACCCTTTCTGGATTCCCCCTAAAAACGTGCGGGAATGACAGGTTCGTTATTTCAGGCAGCCATAGTACATCAGAAAACCACGATACCTCGCGCAACCTCACCGCTTAACATCGCACGATAAGCTTCGTTGATTTGCTCGAGTTTGTACGTATCCGATATCAGCTTGTCCAGATCGAGTTCCTTCTTGAGATACAGGTCAGTGTATTTTGGAAAATCTCGTGCCGGGTTCGAGGTTCCATAATAAGAGCCTTTCACGGTCTTTTCCATCCTCGTCAACACGGCGCCAGAGAGGTTTGTACCGCTTCCCACCGGGGAAATGCCTGAAAGAATCAGTGTTCCACCCGGCCGCACCGCCTCAAGGCATTGTTCCTGAACCGCCGGGATCCCAATCGCTTCAAACACATAATCGGCGCCGCGTCGTTCCGTTAAAGCTTGAATTCTTTTCACCGTCGATTTGTCATTCACGAGAAAATCCGTTGCACCGCACTCCATAGCCAACTTTCGTTTTGCTTCGGACTTGTCGACAGCGACAATCCTGGAAGCTCCGGCGTATCGGGCTCCAAGGATCGTGCTGAGCCCAACCCCGCCCGTTCCAAACACGGCAACACTCGAACCCTTCTGCACCTGAGCTGTATTGAGAACAGACCCGACACCAGTTGTCACAGCACATCCGATAAGCGATGCTATTTTCAAAGGCACCGATTTATCGATTGGCACGCATGACACCTGAGGCACGACAACATGTTCCGCAAAACATGCCAACCCGCAGAAATGGTAAACCGGTTTTCCGTTCTTCGAAAGCCGCGTCGTTCCGTCTAACATCGTCCCCGCCCAAATCGGCTCGACATATGCAGCGCATAGACTCGGCCTTCCGTTTTGACAATAAAAACATTCTTCGCAATTGGGAGCCCAGTTAAGGGCCACATGGTCTCCCACATTCACTCTTGCCACATTCGTTCCGACCGCTTGAACAACTCCCGCCCCTTCATGTCCGACCGCAACCGGCATCGGATGAGGCGTCGCACCCGTTACCAAATGCCAGTCGCTGTGACACACTCCCGTCGCTGCGATCTTGACGAGAACTTCGCCCGATTTCGGTTCTTCGAGATCGAGTGTTTCAATCTCGAACTTCGAATTTGGTTTATGAAGGACTGCTGCTTGAGTTTTCATTGATAAGATTCAGCCTTGTTGGTTCAACCTGGCGGTTGCCACGACTTTCAAGTCGTGGCAACCCATTTAGCAAACATAGTGGGTTTTAACCCCTTGAGTGGAAAAATAGTTCATCCTTGGATTTCAGACTCGTCATTTGATGGTGGGTTGAAACCCAACCCGTTTTCTGTTTGTCAACCCCGACCTGAAGGTCGGGGCAAATTACTAGATCCTTTATCGCAAAAACAAAATCGCTACTCCCGCCACGGCGACCAATGCACCGGTGATAGCCTTCCATGTCAACGTTTCTTTTTGAATCATCTTCGCCATGGGCAGCATCATGATGGGCGACGTAGCCATGAGCGTGGCTGCAATCCCGACACTCGTATGCGACACGGCTATGAGGCTGAAGGTGATACCCAGGCACGGACCCAGAATTGCCCCTGCGATCGTCAATCTCAGTGCTCGACGATCTTCGTTAAACACGCGAAACGGATTGACGAACCGCTTTGTAAGCCAGCCGAGCGGGACCAGGATGGCCAGTGAAGGAACAATACGGACAAACGTGGCAACGATTCCGTTGATCGGCGCCTCATCGAACGCCAATCGTGCAACGACAAGCCCCGCTCCCTGCCCAAAAGCGCCTAATACTCCGTACACGATTCCAGCCGTCGTGATCTTGTGGACCGTCGAGCCGTCTTCCTTGCGTTCTGTAACCACTATGGCGATTCCGGCCATCGTGACGAAGATTCCTAAAATTCCCCAGAACGAAAGAACTTCGTGGATAAAAAAATACGCCAGGAGAGCGGAGATTGCCGGCGCTACCGACATGATGAGCATGCTCAAACGAGCTCCGTTATAAACGTACGACTGGAACAAGAAGGTGTCGCCAAAAACGAGTCCGAGAAAGCCGCTGATGGCGAGGTTCGTGTATTGAGAAGAAGAAAGATGAATCTCAAAACCGAACACCAGGATGACCGCAAGGAGAAAGAGGGCTCCGAAAATCAACCTTGTGACGTTGACCTGGACTGAGCCGATACGGCTGATCGCGGCCGCAAAGACGATCGAGCTGCCCGACCAGAACAAGGCTGTGAGAAGCGCAGAGAGTTCGCCAAGGAATGGCATCTAGTTTCGCTTCATCTCCTTGACGCCTTCCACGGCAGCCTTCAACGTGCCATCCTGCCGTTCGCCAATCTGCTGACGCCACATTGCGAAATAAAGGCCGGTCGAATCCAGAAGATCCTGGTGCCTTCCAGATTCAACGATTTCTCCTTTTTCAAGCACGTGGATGCGGTTGGCATGCATGATCGTGGAAAGCCGGTGTGCAATGAGAATCGAAGTAATATCCTTCCGTCCCGAAACTTCCCGGATGGTCCCGCTGATCTCCCGCTCGGTAAGGGAATCGAGAGACGATGTGGCCTCGTCGAAGACCAGGATGTTTGGCCGTCGAAGAAGCGCCCGGGCAATCGAGAGACGCTGTTTTTCTCCTCCGGATACCTTTACGCCGCCTTCACCGATCACGGTATCCAGCCCTTTATCCGCTCTCGATAGGAGACTTTGGCACGCTGACTTCTCGAGAACTTCAAGGCATTCCTTATCCGTTGCCCTCGGGTTCACGAACAACAGGTTTTCACGAATGCTGCCAGAAAACAGCTGTGTATCTTGCGTAACAAACCCGATTTGCTCCCGCAACTCGTCGAGGTCGATATCTGTGTGGGGGTGGCCGTTGTAACGAATCCTGCCGGATTGCGGCCGATACAGGCCCACGAGAAGCTTGACGAGCGTTGTTTTTCCGGAGCCGGACGGACCCACGAAGGCGATGGTGTCTCCAAGCTGAGCCTTGAACGAAATGTCATGGAGCGCGCTTGTGGAAGCGGATTGATGCTTAAAAACCACATGCTCAAACTCGAGCGTGTGAATCTTGCCGAGCCTGACGGGTGCTGCCGGTTTTGGCTCTTTCGGCGCGCTTAGGATATCTTCAAAGTTCTTGAGGGACACTTCCGCTTCTCGATAGACACTGATGACTGAACCTAATTCCTGGAGGGGGCCGAAAATAAAGAACGAGTAAATCCAGAGCGAAAAGAACTGGCCGAACGTTATTTCCTGGCGGAAAATCAGATAGAGCATCAGGAACAAAATACTTGTTCGCAGCCCATTCACCGATGTTCCCTGGATGAAACTGAGGCTTCGGATGTATTTCACTTTCTTAAGCTCCAGGAGCAGGATCTTGCCTGTGGTGTTGTTTAATCTTGATATTTCCTGTTTAGCGAGTCCGAGGCTTTTGACAAGCTCAATGTTGCGGAGAGACTCCGTGGTGGAACCGGCCAGAGCAGTTGTCTGCCCGACAATCTCTTTCTGAACCACCTTGATTTTCTTGCTCAGGACATTGCTGATGAATCCCAAAATTGGCACAGTGAGGAAATACACGGGAGCAATCAGCCAGTGGACACTGAAGGCATAGACCATCACAAATACGATACCGACGAACGTCGTGAATAGAATATTGATAAAGACAGAAATGAGCCGCTCGACATCAGTCCGTACCTTTTGAAGTTATCCGAGCGTTTCACCGCTGAGCTGGTCTTCAATGACCTGTTACGGAAGCTCCAGTGAATGCC
>JANOGR010000305.1:0-3859 GCA_031406095.1 Ignavibacteriales bacterium | reverse complement strand
GCGGGGTCGAACTGGGGAGGCAAAGGGATGGTGGTGTCCGGGAGAGGCTTTGCTGCCCAGGGCAATATCCTTGTCGGGAAGGAAACGGTTGAAGCTCTGGCTAACACGTTCCAATCCACGAAAGGCTCTTTGTCCGACCGGCTTGTTGCAGCGCTTGTGGCGGGCGGGAAAGCTGGAGGAGACCGCCGTGGGGAGCAATCGGCTGCATTGCTTGTGAAACGTAAGGGTGCCGGCTATGATGGGACAACGGATGACTACATCGATATCAGCGTCTATGACCACACAACCCCGCTGAAAGAACTCGCAAGGCTTTATGAGTTGCACAAACTCTATTTCTTCCGAACCGACCCAAAGAACCTCATCAAGATTGACCAGGCCATCTGTAAAGAACTTCAGACGATTCTCAAAGACAAGCCATACAAGGGCATGGAATTCTATGCCGGCATGATCCATGGGAACTTCGATGCCGCCACGAAGAAAGCGCTTCAGGATTTCATGGGTTGGGAAAACTACGATGTGAGAATCCGGGATGATGATCAGATCGACAGGCAGGTTCTCGAGGATATCAGGAGGAATTACGCGGAGTGGAAGAGCAAAAGAAAATAGACAGATTACAGATTGCAGTAAGCAGATTATGGAAAAAACATGAAAGCAATCGTTAAACCGAAACCCGTCGACGGACAAGCCTGGCCAAAGGGCTTTCAGATCATTGATAAACCAGAGCCACGGGTTGAGAAGCCGAACGACGTCATCATGAAGGTTTTTGCCGGAGCCGTATGCGGGACGGACGTTGGGATTTACAACTGCAAAGAATCTTTGCGAACGATGATGCTCAAATCGTTGACGGATCCGGTCACGATCGGACACGAGTTCAGCGGAATGGTTGTCGATGCCGGCAAATCGGCGCGAGTCCACCTCGCCCGCCTTGCCCTGCAGAAATCGAAAACCAGCAAAGAGGTGAAAAAACTTCTTCGTGGAAAATCGGCCGGCTCTCTTGCTTCAGACAAGAAATTCCTGCCGCTCCTTGAATCAAAGTTCTACAGCACTGCGGAAATGCACGTGACCTGCGGAACGTGTCACCAGTGCAGGATCGGCGAAAAACATGTTTGCCGCAATACGATCATCAAAGGTGTGCAGGATGACGGTGCCTGGTCGACCTACGTGAAGGTCCCTGCAGAAAACGTGCGCCTTTTTTTTCAGCGCGAGATTCCTCCAGAGATTATCAGCTTTATGGATGCGCTGGGCAATGCAACGCATACCGTCCTTTCCGCTCCTGTGAAAGGTCGAACGGTCGCGGTGCTGGGCTGCGGCGTGCAGGGTTTGATGGCTATCGCTGTGGCCAAGCACGCTGGAGCGAAACAGATATTTGTTACCGATGCTTCGCATGGTGAAGACACACACGAAAAACTCGTTTCCAGGAGGTTTGCTCTTGCAAAAACCTACGGCGCCGACTTTTGTTTCGATGTCGCCCTGGAAGACGACAGGCACGCCTTTTTTGAGACGGTGAAGCGTGAGACCGACAACACGGGCGTAGATGCGGCATACGAGATGTCCGGCAGCTACAAAGCGTATAACGACGCGGCGAGAATCGTGCGCATGGGGGGGATATTCTCGTTACTGGGAATTCCCAGTGGAACGCTGCAGGTGGATTTTGCGAAAAACATCATTTTCAGCGGCATTACCGTACATGGGATCATAGGAAGGCGGGTGTTTCAAACGTGGGACCAAATGGAAGAACTGCTCAAAGCGGGGATGGCAAAGCAATTTATGAAAACGGGGTTTATCACGCATCAATTGCCGCTTGAAAAATACGAGGATGCGTTTGCCGCGATACGAAAAGGCGATGCTTATAAAGTTCTTTTGAAACCTTCGTAATTGCGGATTGTAAGAAACTCTAAATCGCATCTCAGAAGAAAATGAACACACAAGAACTGATTAAAACAGAACTCCAAAGGCTCGAAGAATCCAAGACCTTCAAGTACGAAACAGCTCTCCAGTCGCCTCAAGGGGGAAGAGTCAAGGTTGGCGGCAAGGAGCTCGTTATGCTTGCGTCCAACAATTACCTCGGCATGTCGAACCATCCTCTTGTCAGAAAAGCGGCGATGGAGGGGATCAAGAAATTTGGATACGGGGTCGCTTCCGCCAGGTTTCTGTGCGGCACGCAAACGATTCATCAGCAGCTGGAAAAGAAGATTTCGAAATTTATCGGTACGGATGACTCGTTGCTTTTTTCGTCTTCCTTCGCGGCAAACGTTGGGTTCTTCTCGGCCATCACCAACGAAAAACTTGGCCTCGAGAATTACAAAGATGTCATTTATAGCGACAAGCTGAACCATGCAAGTATCATCGACGGACAGCGACTCTGCCGGCCTGAGGTCACGGAGAAAAAAATATACAATCACGCCGATACCGCAGACCTGGAACGGCAGCTGGAAGAAGACAAAAACAAAGATTTTCGGTTCCGCATTATCGCAACGGACGGCGTGTTCAGCATGGAAGGCGACATGGCTCCCCTGGATCGGCTCGTCGCCCTCAAGGAAAAGTATGGCGCCATGTTATTCATGGATGATGCGCATGGCATCGGCGTGGTGGGGAATCGAGGCCGCGGTGTGGCCGAGCATTTTGGCCTTCTCGGAAAAACGGATGTCGTCGTGGGAACTCTGGGAAAGGCGATTGGCGGCGCTGCCGGGGGTTTTGTGGGAGGCTCGGCAGAAATGGTTTCGTATTTGCGCCAGAAAGCGCGCACATACGTGTTTTCGAATTCGCTCCCGCCTTCGATCGTCATGGCATCACTCGCGGCAATCGAATTGCTCTCCAAAGACAAATCCATTGTCAAGAAGTTGCACGATAACACGGCGTATTTCCGTCGGGAAATCAAGAGTCTCGGCTTCAAGATCATTGAAGGCTCTCACCCGATAGTTCCGATCATGCTCTTCGAGGCATCTATCGCCCAGGATATGAGCGCGGCGCTTCAAAAAGAAGGAGTGTATATCAAAGGATTATGGTATCCGGTTGTCGCCAAGGGCGAAGCGAGACTGCGCGGCCAGATTTCAGCGGCTCACACCAGGAAGGATCTCGACAGGGCGTTGGAGGCGTTTGAAAAAGTGGGCAAGAAGATGAAGGTGATATAGGGATTGCGAATCTCGGATTGTCGATTTCGAATTGCGGGATGAAACAGCGCTTCGTATTCATTGACCTTCTCCGCGGCTGGGCAACCATCGTGATGATCGAAGTCCATGTGTTTAACGCCTTCCTGACTCCATCGCTGAAAGAAACTCCCTGGTTCGCAGTTCTGACATATGTCAACGGGCTCGTTGCACCGGGTTTCATTTTTGTCTCCGGCTTTGTGTTTGTGGCGGCGAGCCAAAGAAAGCTGGAAGAATTCCGGAAGTATGGGAGCGTCTTATGGAAACAGGTTCTGCGCATTGGTCTGATCTGGCTGATCGGCTACCTGTTGCACCTGCCGCATTTTTCGCTCAACAAAACACTCCACGAAACGACGAAAGCGGATTGGCTCAGGTTCTTTCAGGCGGACGTACTTCACTGCATCGCGTTGGGACTGTTGATCCTTTTTGTTTTTCGGCTTTTCATCCGTTCTGACGTCGCATACAAGAATTTTCTGCTTGGGTCGGGCATCGCCCTGATCGTTTTTGCTCCCTTTGTGTGGGACATCGATTTCTACCGGATGCTGCCGTCGCCGATTGCTGCTTACTTGAGCGGAGAGCGGTATTCGCAATTCCCCGTGTTCCCGTGGCTTGGCTTCATGATGTTTGGCGGATTTTGTGCGGTCCAATACCTGAACTCGAAAGAAAAGGACCGCGAGAAGAACTTCGTCATGCGACTTGCAATCAGCGGGTTT
>JANOGR010000301.1:0-11674 GCA_031406095.1 Ignavibacteriales bacterium | reverse complement strand
GGAAAATGGCGTCCTCGGTCCGTCGCGGGCCACGCGGTGCTGCCAGTGGGAGGCGAGCGATTCGAACGGATCGGACGTTCGGCCGGCGGGACCGTCGTCCGACGACAGGATCTTCGTCGGCTCCGGGGTCGTAACCATACACGGACATCAGACGGTTTCGAACGGAATCCATCAGCGAGGCACGTACGCGGGATATCCCGAATCCCGAAGTACCGCGGTTTGCCACAAAGTTGGACCCCGGGTCCTCTCTGCGCTCGACTTCCGCGTTCACAAAGAAGAAGAGCTCATTCGCGATGATCGGCCCGCTGACGCTCAACCCGGATTGATTGAACGAAAGGCTGGGGTTCGCGACGACTTTGTTGCCGCTGACCGTGTTGCCCACGAAACTCTCACTTCGCGTAAAACTGTACGCCGAACCTTTCATCTGGTTTGTTCCGCTTTTCGTCACGGTGTTGATCCCTGCACCCGTGAAGCCGCCTTCCCTCACGTCGAACGGCGCAATGGAAACCTGGACCTGCTCGACGGCATCGAAGGGAACCGGCTCGGCGTTTGCCTGCCCGCCCGGAGCGGGGTCGTCTAGGCCGAAGGGATTGTTGAAGTAGGAACCGTCGAGGGAAATGTTGTTATACAACCAGTTTTTTCCGCCAAAGCTGAAATTGCCATCGCTGCGGGGGTCAAGCCTCGTGAGGTCGCGTGTGCTGCGTTTGATAGACGGCAATTCGGCGACTTGCGACGGGTTCACAAACGTCGCAGCTCCCGTCCTTCTGCTATTCAAAACCTCGTCGCGTTCAGCAGATATGAGCACCTCGGTTCCCGTAACAGCCTCTTCGATGAGTTTGAAATCCACGCGCAGCTGCTGGCCCAAACTCAGGGAAACTTCCGGCTGGCTTTCTTTCTTGTAACCCACAAACGAAACCATGACTGTATACGGGCCTCCAATCCTCATATTGAGGATGTTGAATTGTCCATTCACTCTCGTTGAAGCCCCATACCGGGTTCCGCTGGGCTCATGTATCGCAACAACATTCGCACCGACAAGGGGCTCTCCCTTGTCAGACGTAATGATGCCGGTGAGCGAAGCTGTCGTGACACCCTGAGCCTGCATGGCGACGGAAAGCATCGAGAGAACGACGATGCATAACAAAAACGTCCGCATGGGGGCGGCAGAAAAACGGAGACTTTTTTGCATGAAGCACCTCCTCTGTTTACCGACGTGATTGTGGAGTGGTTGGTTACGAAAATGGTAGCGATTAGTTTTCGAAAAAGCAATCTCGCAAACCTCTGATCTTCCGTAGGTCAAAATGCAGACCCATTCTGAGGGAGTGGCGCCCAAAGCGCCGCGATCAAAGAATCTGATATTCAGATCCTTCGCTCGGCCTTCGGCCTCACTCAGGATGGGTCGCGGCTTTTATTGGCGGGCAAGCGCTCAGGGTGGGGTTGCTGGGCAAACCTTCCGAAGGACTGGATGAACTTCCAAAGTCTCGGGCGAGATTCTGAGGTCGACTTCGGAAGTCTTCCTAAGCCAACCTTCGGAAGGTCATTCGGAGCAACAAAAAAACCCCGAGCTTTACGGCTCGGGGTTTTGCAAAACTCTCAACGATCCAGGATGTTACTTCTGGTACCCCCACTTCTTGTAATTGGCGTCAATTTGTTCCGGTGACGGATGCTCCAGAATCGGAGTCGGCGTCGTCGTAAACTCTTCCTTCGGTTTAGCCTGGAAGATCTGGATGTTGATTTCCGTATCCTCTTTGAAAATCTCCGGCACGGATGCATCTTCAAAAATGGCTCCCCACGGGCATTCCGGCTCGCAGGCGGCGCAGTTGATGCACTCTTCAGGGTGAATAAACAACTGTTTTCGATAACTGCCGTCTTCAACAGTGAGGCCGTAAATGCAGTCGACGGGGCAGACTTTCACGCACGCAGTATCCTGGCAATCTGCACAGAGTCGCGTAATTACCCAGGCCATAGGTATCTCCTTTTTCTATACGAAATGAACGGGATTAAGCGCCTTCGCGTTGTTCTGTCTTGCGCATGGGCGCAGGTGGTAAGTTCAGAATATCTTCGGAAAAATGCTCGATCAGGAACCCCACAATGTCCTTGATGGAAATGACGGCAACAGGCTTTCCCTTTTCGTCCACGACCGGCACGTGCCGGTATCCACCCACATGCATCGCGTTCAACACATACGCCACGCTGTCGTCGGGTTCAAACCCTTCGACTTTGGGGGTCATCACCTCACGCAACTTCATGCTTTCGACGCCCTTCTTTCCGGCCACTTTCAGCAGCACGTCGCGCTCGGTGAAGATGCCGACCATTTTCTCCTTCTCCACGACCAACAAACATCCGACCCGGTTCTTTTGCATCATCTCGACCGCCTCGGCAACGGTTCTGTCCGGAGAGAGCGTCAGGGGCCTCTTCACGCGAATATGCCTGATAGGCTTCTTGAATGTCGAGGAATCCAGTGTTTTCACCTGCGACCCCTCCGTGTACATGATGCTCATCTCTTCGTCGAGAATCTCGTCGTTCATGGATTCCTTATCGTGTTTTCCGGGGTTTCAGAAGCAGCCCTATTATAGAGAAGACAAACCGAAATATCAAGTGAGGAAACAGATGCGTGTCAGGCCGGCATGATTTCCCTGTCAACCTTCCGAAGGTCTTTGTTTGGGCTCAGAAAACCTTCGGAAGGTCATGGCTCACTGCTTCCATTTTGTTTCCGTCCCGCCCTCCACTTTGTTAGAGTAGCGGGCCAGCACAAACAGGAGGTCTGAAAGACGATTCAAAAAGACGATGGGTGTTTCGCCTGTTTTTTCCTTTGCCAGAAGGCGCACCACGTCTCTCTCCGCACGCCTGCACACAGTCCTCGCAACATGGAGCTGAGCGGCAAGCTGCGTGCCGCCGGGGAGGATGAACGAAACGAGTTTTGGCAGCTTCTCTTCAAGCTTGTCAATGGTGGTTTCCACCGCATCCACATCTGATGGGCTTACCCGTTTGACTTTTTGCGAGTTGGTGCGGGGAGGCGTGGCGAGATCCGCACCAAGAACAAAAAGGTCATTCTGCATTTTTTCGAGAATGGCATCGATTTCTTTGGAGGGGGTGAGCGAACGGGCAACGCCGAGGACGGAGTTCAACTCGTCCACGCTGCCGTAGGCTTCGATCCGGAGGGAATCTTTTACAACTTTTTGACCGCCGAAGAGGGACGTTTCACCGCGGTCTCCCCTTCTTGTGTAAATCTTCATCGAGAATTTTGAGGCGGGATTGTTCCTTGTCTGTTTCCTGCTGTCGACGCTGCATGATCGCAAGCTGGCGTTCGAGTGACTCCTGCATTGTCTGCAGTTCCGTTGCGCGCATTTCGTCAAACTTGGTATGGAGCTGCTGCAGCATCAGTTCCGATTTGAGGTTTACCCTGTAGTCCAGTTCTGCCTGCAGTCTGTCCTTCTTGCTGGCCCGGTTTTGACTCATCATGATTACCGGTCCCTGCAAGGCAGCAACGGTAGAAAGCATGAGGTTGAGGAGGATGAAAGGATACACATCGAAAGGTCTGTACCACAACTGCACGACGTTCAAGGTCATCCACGTCGCCATGAAGCCAAGGAAGGAAAAAATGAATTTCCAGCTTCCGCCAAATTCCGCGACCTTGTCTGCAACCCTGTCGCCGAACCTCAACGTTTCCTCGATCTCCACATTCAGATTCTTCGATGCAAGGGACATCACCTGTTCGTTCGTTGCCCGCAGACGTTTCCCGATTTCGCTCGTCATGGCGATCGCGACAGCGGGACGCTGCATCAGGAAGCTGATGAAATCTTCCCGCTTCATCTCGAGTAACTCACACTCTTCCATCGCGGTTGCTGTTGCCGTCCTGGGTAAGCCATCGATCAGCGAGAGCTCCCCGAGGAACTCGCCCTCGTGAAGAACTGAAATTCTCGTATCCTTTTTCATTTTTTCAATGGGGACAGTGATCTCGATGACGCCCTTTTCAATGACGAACATCGAGTTCCCTGTCTCGCCTTTGCGAAACAGGACTTGCCCCTGAGTCAGTAAACGTTTCTGCCACAGAGTGACCAGCACGTCGTGGTCAGTCGGGGACAACTTCTCAAAAATCGGGATGGTGGAAAGGAATTCCTTTGAAATCATCGAGTACAAAATACGAAACTACGCAGACAAAAAAAAGCCCCGCACAGTTGATGCAGGGCTTTTTCTAGGAAAACTTAGACCTTCGGAGGTTTTCAGGTGTATTCTCAGACTTTCCGAAGGTTTACTTGGCAAAATCCAGTCGATGGACTCCATCCAATGATCAAAGCCCGGTCGATGGAGTCCATCATCGACTTCTACTTGTTCTTCCAGAAATTCGGCAGTTCGTTATAGAAGTGAATCGACGTGCGGATGCCGCCGAAAAAGTTGTCGAGGTTGATGTGTTCGTCGGGCGCGTGGGCGTTCTCGTCCGGCAAGCCGAAACCGAGGAGCACCGTGTCGAGGCCGAGAATTTTCTTGAACTGCACGACGATCGGTATGGAACCTCCCTCGCGCTGGTAGAGCGGTTTCTTTCCAAACCCTTTTTCGAGCGCCGCAACCGCAGCCTGCACACCCGGGCTGTCGATGGGCGTGATCGCCGGCTCGCCGCCGTGCAGCGCTTTGACTTTCACGTCCACAGTTTTCGGGGCGATGCGCTTGAGATGCGCTTCGAACAACTTCGCCGCCTTGCCCGACGTTTGATCTGGAACCAGTCTCATCGAAATCTTGGCGAACGCTTTTGCCGGCAGCACCGTCTTCGCTCCTTCACCTGTGTACCCGCCCCAGATTCCGTTGCATTCGAGCGTCGGGCGCGCCCACAGCCGCTCGAGCGTCGTAAACCCTTTCTCTCCGTACAGCTGCTTCACGCCGAGGTCTTTCGCGTACTTCTTGTCGTTCCAGGGAAGTTTCTTGTAAGCAGCGCGCTCCGCCTTCGAAAGCGGCCGGACTTCGTTGTAGAATCCTTTCACTGTGACTTTCCCGTTCTTATCGTGCAGCATTGCAATCATTTCGCTGAGTGCCTGGATCGGGTTGTGGACCGATCCGCCGAACGAGCCGGAGTGTAAATCGCTTTTGGAGCCTGTGACCTCGACTTCCATGTACGCGAGTCCGCGCAACCCGTAGCACACCGACGGCACGCCTTTGGCGAACATCGAGGAATCAGAAATCAACACGAGGTCGGCTTTGAGCAGGTCTTTGTGGCTTTTGACAAAGTTGTCCAGGTTCGCGCTTCCCACTTCCTCTTCGCCTTCAATGATCATCTTGATGTTGACCGGAAGCTTGCCGCCGTTCTTCATATAGGCTTCGATGGCCTTCAGATGAATATAGACCTGTCCTTTGTCGTCGGCTGAGCCACGTGCGTACAGATTGTCGTCGCGAATCGTCGCTTCGAACGGGGGCGAGGTCCAGAGATTCAGCGGGTCGACCGGCTGCACGTCGTAATGGCCGTAGAAAAGCACAGTGGGCTTTCCCGGGGCATTCATCCACTCGCTGTACACAACCGGATGGCCGGGGGTCTCAAAAATCTGCACATTCTGCATCCCGATGGTGCGCATCTGGTTCGCGACCCATTCGGCGCAGCGCCGGGTATCGGCGTTGTGGTTGGTCTGCGAACTGACGCTCGGGATGGCAATGAACTCTTTGAGTTCGGCGAGATAGCGGTCTTTGTTTGATTCGGTAAATGAAATGACTTTCTGCATGGATCTCTTCCTTTCTTCTTTCGGATGGGGAGAAAAATATAGTCATCGGTATTCCGAAAGGCAAGAATTCCAGGAACGATTCCTAAGCTTGTATCTCCAGCAAGAATTCTCTACATTTTTTGAGAACACTCGCTCCAACAACCGCAACGGTTTCGCTTTTCATCCACACACAATGAGGTGCCTATGCGTAACTCATTTTTGATTTTTCTCTCCTTTGTGGTAAGCATCCCGCTCCTGAGCCAGCCGAAAAATTCCGCGAAGCGGCCGATGACCTTCATGGATATCATGGAAATGCGGTCTGTCGGCAATGCAGACGTGAGTACGGACAGCAGGTGGATGCTCTACACCCACTCCGTGCCGGACTGGAAGACCGGCAAGAGCTACACGGATATTCATCTCGTTTCGATTGACCGCGGTGTCGAATCGAGCCGCCAACTGACCTTTACAAAAGAAAAAAACGAAATATCCCCGCAATGGTCACGCGACGGAAAGTTTTTTGCCTTCCTGTCGAATCGTGACGCCGGCGAGGGAAAGACGACGAACCAACTCTACGTCATGAGGGCCGACGGCGGCGAGGCGCTGAAGGTCAGCGAAGCTAAAGAAGGCGTCGGTAACTTCGCCTTCAGCAAAGACGGTAAATGGCTTGCTTTTACGGCAGGAAAAGAAGATGAACGCCAACTCTGGACGATCGGTGTTGAAGATGTGTGGAAAGAAAAGCCCAAGCAACTCATGAAGCGCAAATCTCCGATTGTTTCCTGGCAGTTTTCGCCCGACAGCAAGCGGATTTATTTCACGAGTGCCGACAGCGTGGACAAAGCGAATAAGGACAGGAAAGAAAAGAAGTTTGACGTCCGGGTGCGAAATGAGGAAACGCCCGCCAATCACCTCTGGGCTTTCGACCTTGATTCCAGGAAAGAATCCCGCCTGACATCGGGAAACGAATATACCGTCAGCGATGTGACGATTTCGCACGATTCGAAATGGCTGGGCTATCGGGGAACCTCGACAAATCGTTACAAAAGAACCGTCACCGAATCATCCAATTATGCCGATATTTACTTGCTGGACGTGTCCTCGGGCAGCATCGAGCGGCTGACCAACAACGGAGAGATTTCTGAAAGCGCAGTTCGCTTTTCGCCCGACAATACAATGATTGCGTTTTCAGCGGCCGACGAGTTCCAATATTTCAGAAACGGCAAGATTTACATCCGTGGAACATCGGACAAAGGCGGAAAATGGAAAAAACTCGGCGGCGATTTCGACGGTGACGTCTCGGTTGGCTTCTGGTCGCAGGATGGAAAGACGATTTATTTCAACGAAGGGTGGAAAACGACGAATCAACTCTTTTCCGTGTCGACAGAAACAGGGAAAGTCACACAGTTGACGAACGAAAAAGGAATTGTGTTCGTTTCGCAGGATCAAGATACGAAGGTTGTCACAGTGAATTTTCAGAACCCGATGACTCCTTCGAACATGTACTTCGTGCCACGGTTGGACCGTGTCGGTACGCGCAGCACGTGGCGGCAGCTGACGAACTCGAACCCGCAGGCCGACAATTTCCAACTCGGCGAAGTTGAACCCGTTGAGTGGAAATCGACCGACGGAAAAATGGCCGAGGGCGTGCTCGTGAAGCCTTTGAACTACGAAAAAGGAAAGCGGTATCCTCTTGTTGTCCAGATCCACGGCGGGCCGGCCGGCGCCTCGACACTGAATTTCAATGCCGGGTACGGCAACTACTCGCAACTCTACGCAGCCGCAGGCTATGCATGCTTGCTTCCGAACTATCGCGGCTCCACAAATTACGGCGAGAAGTTTAGAATGGAAATCAGCGGGGATTATTTCCGGCAGGGTTACGATGACATCATGAGCGGCGTCGACCACCTGATCAGCACCGGGCTTGTGGACGGCGACAAGATGGGAGCGATGGGCTGGAGCGCGGGCGGGCACTGGTCGAACTGGATCCTCACACACACCGACCGCTTCAAAGCAATCTCTTCCGGCGCCGGCGCGATGAACTGGACTTCGATGTATGCACAGAGCGACATTCAGCGGAACCGTGAGTTCTACTACCAGGGAAAACCGTACGACCGGTTTGAGCATTTTTGGGATGTTTCTCCGTTGAAGTACATCAAGAATGCAAAAACGCCGACACTCATCCATGTTGTCGACGGCGACCCGCGTGTTCCGCGTCCGCAGAGCGAAGAGCTTCACATGGCCTTGAAATCGCTCGGCGTCCCGACGGAATTCTTCGTCTACCCGGGTTCCACGCACGGCATCCCCGACGCACGCAACCAGATGGTAAAAATGGCTTCCGAGTTTTACTGGATGGAGAAGTGGATCCGTGGAAAAGAAAACTGGTTTGAGTGGAACGAACTGCTGGCAACGCTAAAGGAAGAAAAAGAGGAAAAGAAGGAAGTCACATCAGACCAGGACGAGTGAGAAGGTTTTCGCATAAACCTTCCGAAGGTCGTGATCGCACAGGCAAACCTTCGGAAGGGCGTCGGGTTGCGGTTGTACTGTTTCAGCTCGGCGGCCCCGATTCACTCGAGGCCGTCGAGCCGTTTTTGTACAACCTGTTCTCCGACCCCGACATCATCGATTTCCCGCTTGCCACGCTCGCCCGCAAGCCGCTTGCAAAGTTCATCTCGTCGAGGCGTTCAAAGAAAGTCGCCGAGCATTACAAGGAGATCGGCGGGAAGTCGCCCATTCTCGAGCTCACAAACCAGCAGGCGTCATCTCTTCAAAAAAGACTCGACAAGTCCATCGACGCACAGGTTTTTGTGGCCATGCGGTATTGGAACCCGCTAACGGACGTGGCCGCAGCCGGCGTTGTGGGCGGCAAATTTGACCGCGTCATTCTTCTCCCCCTCTATCCCCAGTATTCGGTCACAACGTCGGGTTCCAGCATCAACGAATGGAATCGCCGCTTTGCATCGAAGGAGGTCGAGCAAAAACTGATCCACCATTTCTACGACAATCCGAAGTATATCGATGCGGTCGTCGAGAACGTGAATAAGGCGCTCGGCTCTTTTCGAAGCAACGACCGGTCAAAGGTGACGCTCGTCTTTAGCGCGCACGGGGTGCCTTTGTCTGTTATTCAAAAGGGAGACCCGTATCAGGATCATATCGAGCAAACGGTGCAGCTGGTGATGAAGCGGGGACGCTGGAAATCTCCGCACGTCCTTTGTTACCAGAGCAAGGTCGGAGGAGCAAAATGGCTTTCGCCCTCATTACACCAGACGATCCACGATTTGGCGGGGCGCGGTGTGAAGCATGTTCTCGTGATTCCCATCGCTTTTCTCACGGATCATGTGGAGACCCTGCATGAAATCAATGTCGAAGCGAAAGAAGATGCCCTGAGACTCGGCATCACGAATTTTGTTTTGATGCCAGCGTTGAACGACCATCCGAAACTCATTGAAGCCCTCGCCCAAGAAGTACTGAGGAAGGCCCGTGAAAACTAACCGCCGTGGGCGTGCAAATCCAGTGGAAAAACATTATATTAGGCCCGTTCAGGATATTTCCCACATAGGACAAGGAGCCGTTATGCGATCACACATCTTCCGACAGATTTTTTCCGGAATCCTGTGCGCTGGTCTGGCCGTTACAGCGTGCCCGGTGCAGGGCTTTGCACAGCAGCCGCCCGCGGCCCCCACAGAAGAAATCCTGACGCCGGAGGAATTGACGAGAATCCTGAAAGAGGAATGGCAGTTTTTGAAGGAAGAAACTGATGCATTCCTGGCGAACACGAATCAAAGAGGGGAGTTTGAAACGAAAGCCGAGTTTGACGAACGCGTTGCCAGGCAAAAGCAGATTTACCTGAGTAAGGTGAACAGCCACATTGCCGAAAGAAAATTCGATAAACGAAAGTTCGCCGTTTTGTTCAAGGCCGTGTTGGTTTCCTACCAGACCGAATTGCAGCGCTACTCGATTTCGGCGGGTAGTTTTGTGGAGGCTCCTTACAACGCGCCAACGATCAAATGTTCGGTATCTCCCAACGCCTACCTCGGGCTTTCTGATTCCATACGCAGCGGATACCGAACGTCCCAGCTATACCTCAAGTTCAGGCCGAATTTCATGTGGAAGACGGGTCGCGAAAACGCTCAGCAGGCAAAAAATGAAGAGGGGAACGTTTACTTCAAGGTCAACTTTGTCCTCGACCTCACACAGGTGGAGATGAAAAAGCAGGCAAACCTTAAGATTGTCCCCAAAGAAATCTCCCTCATCAACCAGAACAATCAGCAGAAATTCTGGGACGGCGGGGCGATCAGAATAGGGGCCGAGTTTGAGCGGCCTGTGAAGAAGATTGCAGTGAAAAAAGCAAAAGCTCCGGCCGACTCCACCGTCACGAAGTAAGCGATCCCGCGTTATCGGACGATTTTGAACCCGAAGTAACCGTTCTGCGTTGCACCCCAGGTTCTGAGCCAGATCGGCAGCATCATTTCCAACGCCCGCGCAGCGGAGATATCGCCGAGGTCGATGACATCCGACCAGCCGAACTGTTTTAAAAGACTCTTCACCTCATCCTTAGCTTTCGCCTCGTTCCCGGCAACAAACATCGTCGGGTCTCCGCCGGTCTTCTTTGCGTTCACCATCACTTCGCAATTCACGATGTTCAACGATTTCACGACGTTCGCTCCGGGCAACGCCTTTTGAATCTCCTCGCCGAGCGAATTTGTGTTCGCGTATTGCGGGATGAGAAATGGCGGCATACCCTTCGAGAAATCGAGCGGGTTGGAAATATCGATGACGGTCTTACCTTTCAGGTTTCCGGGCTGGGCCAGTTTCAAAGCCTCCAAAGTGGCGTGACCGTTGGTGCACAAGAAAGCGATTTCGCCGAATTTGGCAGCGTCGGCGAACGTGCCGAGCTTCACGCCCTGGTTTTTCGTATGCCATTCGCTGAACGGCGGTGTGCCCATTGCCGTTTTTTCTCGATTGGCTTGTGTTTTGGATATATCACGTGTTCCAATCATAACCTCGTATCCAAGTTCGGTCAGTTTGGCGGCGATCGTTTGACCGACCATGCCTGTTCCGAGAATTCCGATTTTTTTCGCCATTGTGTCCTCCTTTTACTGGGATAAGTGATGCCGTGGTTGACGTATGAAACAGAAAAATATTATGAGAAACAACGAAGCGAGGCTTTAGCTTGGAAATTCAGGAGTGAGTAAAAAAAAAGGCCGGAGTGATTGCTCCGGCCTTGTCCACCTGTAAGAAGTCCGACTTGTAACCAGGCAACCTTCCGAAGGTTTTCCCGAGAACAATTGAACCTTCGGAAGGTTATCAAGAAGTCGGACTTCTACCTTTTCACCCCATGTGCAAATCGCCTGCGATTTCCTCTTCGGACAGGCTCACGAGCTCCCTGAATTCCTCAGGTTTCACTGTGAGGACCGGGCACAAGGCGTAGCGCACAACTTTCTCGGCCACGCTGCCGACCACTGTGTGGCGAAGGCCTGTGCGGCCGTGTGTGGACATAACAATCAGGTCAGCATCGATCTCCTTCGCCGCCTTCACAATTTCAGCAGCCGGAGAGCCGCTCCGCACGAGAATCTTGATGCTCCGGATGACAAGGTCTTTGTCCATGAGCAGGTGCGAGATCATCTTCTTGCTCTCTTCAATAGTCACGCTCTTGCCATCCCCCATTTCATCCTCAGGATGCACAGGGCCCGAGCCGGCTCCGCTTTGGATGATGTGAATCAGTGTGATTTCTGCGGCGAACACTTCTGCGATGATCTCTGCATACTGCAGGGCCGCGAGAGAAAACGTCGACATATCCGTTGGAACTAGGATCTTCTTAGGCAACCTCATAGCGCCACCTCCTCTTGCACAGATTGTTCTTGTTGAATTTCGTTGTTCCGGTCAGGCGAACCTTTCCTTGATTTTCCGTTCGAAGATTTTTTGGAAAGAAGGAGGACCTCTTTTCCCCTTGTCAGCATGGCCACGAAAAACCCTGCGATGATGCAAATCGTACC
>JANOGR010000168.1:0-3558 GCA_031406095.1 Ignavibacteriales bacterium | reverse complement strand
CCTTTTGCAATGGAAAGAAACTGCACAAATTCCTTGTTCCCACCTCGCTCAAAACCCTCGGCAATATTCGACATCACCGAAATAGCAGCTCTGCGGATTTGGTCTCTCAACGCAAAATCTTTTGAAAAAGGGCTTGCGGCTGAGAGTTTATAAATGAGGATCGTGAGCTCCCGTGCTTTTTGCCATGCTTCAATTTGTTCAAACTTCTGAATTGCGGCCATTATTCCAAACTCTCAACCCGTAACCATCAACAATGAACCCGGAACCCTCAACTATTTTTCCGCCTTCTCCTGTCGCGAA
The DNA here is from genome assembly GCA_031406095.1 of Ignavibacteriales bacterium. GTDB lineage: Bacteria > Bacteroidota > Ignavibacteria > UBA10030 > UBA10030 > JANOGR01. The sequence goes on along the minus strand of JANOGR010000168.1, from coordinate 3,258 downwards.
ATTCCTTTTGCGGAAACGAGATTCACGAACAACCTATATGCACCCGCAACTCCCGCAGGCAGCTGACGGAAAAATGCATAACCGGTGTACACGTAGTGACCCTTCCCATGTTGCGCAACAAGCAAGCCTCCCGACCTCGCCGGCTCACCCGGGTCGTTCGTCGTCAGCACCGAATCATACCTGGCATCCCACTTGTTCGCAAAATAAAGACCGCGCTCCTGAACCCAACCCTTGAAATCCTCCGCGGTGATCTTGTTCGGCGAGTTGAGGATCGTATGCTTCGGGTTCGGAAAGGCGACAGGGGCTTCCTCGACCGTCACACGGTCCCTCGAGATCGTGAGAGGATACGGCGCGATGTTTTCAGACTCTCCGCGCTGCAGCGTCACGTACTGCACAACATACGTTCCGCCTTGTTCCACATAGTCCATCAATCTCTTTTGATGAGTTCGGAGTTTTGGTCTAGTGTTATACGCCCTGGCACCAGCTACAATCGCATCGTATTTCGCCAAATCTCCTTCAGTAATTTCTTCATCCGAAAGCAACGTCACTGAGTATCCGACCTGCCGAAGAGCCTGCGGAATGTCGTCCCCCGCCCCCATGATGTAAGCAACGTTCTGTCCTTTTTTCTTGACGTCCATACGAAGAAGCTTGCCCTCCGCATTCGGGAAAACAGTTTGCGGCCGGATGTGCTTGTACTGAATCGTCCTCATCCCCAGCGTCATCCGTTTTCCTCCAACCTCGGCTTCCACGGAGAATTTGCCGCTCTCGGCGCCGTTTGCAGGTTTTACAAGGAACGAGATGAATTGTTCTTCGTTTTTGTTCTTGAGCTCAAAAGAAATCGCGTCCGGTTTTACGACCCAGCCTTTCGGCAATTTCAGCCTCGCTTTCCCTGCGACGTTCGCCGCCCCGCTCTTGAGGTTCACCTCGATTTTCTTCTCATTGTTGTCCGGAAAAATGTGAACCGTTTCCAACAGGTTGATTGCAACGGGCGGAACAATTTCGAGGGGACGATACACCTCACCCTCGACCGGGTCAACACTCCGGTAACGTACGGGAACCGAAACTTCAAGACGCGCATCCGGCGAAGAAAGAACCACGGTCACGCTCAGCGCTGGAGCGTTTTCAGGTTGCGCGATCAGCTGTTGGTCAGCTACCGAGTATGACCCGATCTCAGCCGCATTCATGAGCCAGTAAGGCTGCGTGTAAGCCATGTCTCTGGGAAGCTGTACCGAGAAATTCGACCTTAAGAGGATGTTATTCTGAAGGCGGGCGTTCCATGTTGAATCCTTCGCGGAGTAAGGAACGATTATCCTTTCCAACCCGAACGGATACTCGGACCGATTAATGACGAGAGTGTTGAGTTTCAGCTCCGCACCGGGAACAACCGAGTAATCAGTAGAAAGAGCATCGACCCAAATGCCGGCGCATGACAAGATGAGGTTCTGCAGTTCTTTTTTCTTTACATCGACCCACGGGTCGGAGAGCCTGGACATTTCGGCATGGGCTTTCAACAAAACAGGAATGATTCCTGAAGGGGATTCGATGTCAAACGTCCTATATGCTACATCCAGCAGTTTCCCAACAGTCTCTCCACCGGCAACCCGGGACCAGCCAGTGTTCACTCCGTCAAATAGGTCTTCCTTCGCTGTGTCGCCTGCGACATGCTGAAAGTAATTAACGAATTCGCCTCTGTTCTGCCCGGCTCCAAAACCCTGGCTCTTGTGCATGCTCCGACTCTCACCCGAAATCTCAGTGTACGACTTTCCTAGAAGGCTGTTGTAACTTCCAAGGTCAAGCGTCACAGAATTGGCCGGTCTCGCCGGGTTCTCGCTCTGCTGAAAACGAAAAACGTTCCAAACGATCCGCTTTGCCTTCCATGTCTTAACATACTTCAGCTGTTCGGGGAATCGAGAAGGATCGCCCGCTGCCTCATATGCCTGATTTGCAAAAATCGCCGAGGCCGTGTGGTTCCCGTGCCCCCCTTGTTCAGGAGTGAATCGGGAGACGATCACATCGGGCCGGAATTTGCGAATAACCCAGACAACGTCAGCGAGCGTCTTTTCCTTACCCCAGAACCTGACGGTTTCCTCTGAGTTTTTTGAAAAACCGAAATCGATCGCGCGAGTGAAAAACTGTTCTGCGCCGTCAATGTTGCGGGCTTCCAACAGTTCCTGAGTCCTGATCACGCCCATCAGCTCGTCCTGTTCCGGACCGATGAGATTCTGCCCTCCCTCTCCCCGTGTCATCGCCAGATAGGCAGACCGGTATTGCCTTCCCTGTGCCATGGCGGCGAGGAATGCCGTGTTTTCGTCGTCGGGATGGGCTGCAACGAAGAGGACCGAACCGAGAACATTCACGCGCTTTAGCGCGATTTTCAATTCGCCTGCACCGAGGGCACGCGGGGTTTGAGCCTCAAGGAAGCCGACGGCATGCAACGCGATGAGGAAAAAGACGACAATTTTACAGGCTCTCGAAATCATGAAATGGGTTTTGATAGAACACCTCTCGGGGATGGCTTGTTTCTACAATTGCCGCTTAATATACGAGGCATGTTTTGAAGCCGCAAGAAAAAACCCTGGCAAACCAGACCTTCCGAAGGTTCTCTTGTGTTCTCATGCCCTTCGGAAGGTTCACTCGAGCTCCTGAACCGGAAAACCTTCCGAAGGACAACTTGCGGCTCAACAAGCCTTCGGAAGGTCCTCTGGGTCTCTTGCTTCTCACAGATTATTTCGTAACTTAAGCCATCCCCAGTCTTTGAAATCCAATCCATCTTTGAAGGAGTATCTGTCATGAAGAGGAAAGCCCTTTTCCTTGTTTGTTTTGCCCTTTGCTCTTCCATTCTACTCGAAGCTCAGCTTAAGAAAAGAGTCGCCATCGCAACCTTCCATGATAAGTCTGGGAGCGGATATCACTCGCTCGGAGAAGGCGTCGCGGATATGCTCGCCACCGCACTTGTCAAAACCGGAAAATTCAGCGTCCTTGAGCGGCAGGAAATCGAAAAAGTCATCACGGAACAGCAGTTTGGCCAGTCATTCATGGTGACGCCGGAATCCGCACCGAAAGTCGGCCAGATTCTGGGCGCGGAGTTGTTCGTGGTCGGCAGCGTGACAGAATTCGGAACGAAAGAGAGCAGCATCGGCGGGAACGTTCCGCTCTTCGGAGGAGGTGTCACGACAAAGAAAGCCCGCGCAGTCATTGATATACGGCTGGTGAACACGAATACCGGTGAAATCATCGCTGCCGAGAGTGAAGAAGGCG
>JANOGR010000278.1:0-3839 GCA_031406095.1 Ignavibacteriales bacterium | reverse complement strand
CATCTACATGGTTGGAGGATGTCGTGTTCACATCCGTCAATGACTACTACTTCGACGTGAAGCGTTATTTTGAGAGTTACATGGTCGGATTATCGAAACGATCGTTTCCCTTCACGAAATTCGACCAGTCTTTCCCGGGTTATGAACGGAGCATTTGGGCACATTTCCTGTCGAAACGGTTCGGCCGCAATGTCATGCGGGCAATCTGGGAGCGGGAACAATCCCAGCCTCTGTTCCAGGGAATGAGAAGCGCTCTGGAAAGCTACGGAACAACGCTCGAGGCGGAATATACATTGTTTACGTATTGGAATTTCTTCACTGCTGACAGGGCCGACACTGTAAGGTTTTACACCGAAGGGAAGTCGTATCCCCGGCTTATCCGCACCGATATGGCGACGTTTTCAGGTTCCACGACCATCCTAGGCAATGGGGCTTTTCCGTTTTCCGCGCAGATGTATGAAGTGGCGTACGGATCCGATACTGTGAATGCCTTTGTGGTGAACACGGACGTCGACGCCGTTCTTCGAGGCGACAACGCGGTGCGAAACCTGGAGGTCCGTGTGTCGCTCACGGGAGCTGGCCCTCATCAAACGCTGGCCAACGGGCTGAAGTTCTCGCTTCTGGTCGACCAGCTTCAGCACTGGCGCCCATTCTTCCTTTCCTCAGCATCCAAAGATGACATCGCGACAGTTCACAAAGAGGCTTCACCCAACCCATTGCGATTGAGTGACAACCAGTCTCTGATTCTTCCCGTTGACGCGCCCGTTGCGAGCGAGGCGGAGGTGTTCATCGTCAGCAGCTCGGTGGACCTCGCGTTTTCCGGCCGGTTCTCCGTGACAGAATTGTATGGAAGGACTGTCATCGCCATTCCGACGATAATTCTTCGATCGAAGATGGCTTCGGGAATTTATGTTGTCCTGGCGCGGGTTGCTGAACACGAATATCGATGGAAGGTGGCAGTCATACGATGAGCGACTTCAAGATTGTGCTGACAAACGTCGTAAAAGAATTCAACCGCCGGGTCGTTTTTGAGGATATTTCATTTTCTCTCAAGATTGGAGAATCCATTGCGATCACAGGAAAAAACGGGACCGGGAAATCGACGCTCTCCAAAATTGTTGCCGGAGTGTTAAGCCCGAGCAAGGGAAAAGTGGAATACTTCGCAGACGGCAAGAAGCTCGATGCGGACCGCGTGAAAGATGCCATTGGCTTTGTCTCTCCCTACTTGAATGTATACGATGAGTTCAGCGCCCTGGAAAACCTTATTATCTTGTCAAGGATTCGCTCGGGAAAATCTGCGCTCGCTGCTCGAGTGGAAGAATTGCTCAAACTTGTCAACCTGTGGTCCCGGCGGGACGACCGCGTCGGAGTCTATTCCTCGGGCATGAAGCAGCGTCTCAAATACGCTTTTGCTCTCCTGCATCGCCCCCGACTTTTGATTCTCGATGAGCCGACGTCGAACCTCGATTCCGACGGTGTCGAGGTTGTGAAGACCATCGCGCAAGAGCAACGGAAAACCGGAATTCTTGTTGTCGCGACGAATGACAAAACGGAATCTGCCTGGTGCAGAAGAAGGCTCCACCTGTAGATCAGACCTGGAAAGACATTCCTTGCTGTTCGATGCTCTTTTTCGTACCATGGTCTGAACAATGCGCGCCCTCCTCAGTACATACGCTCTGTTTGCGAAAGATGTAAGATCCGAGTGGCGCACGCGTCATGCTCTCAACTCGCTTCTGATGTTTGTCGTGACGGCTGTGATTGTGATTCTGTTCGCACTCCGATCGGTCGAACCGAATCCGGAGCTTTTTTCAGGCATGCTGTGGGTTGTGATTTTTTTTACCACGATGTCCGGAATGTCCCGGGCATTTGTCGCTGAGGAAGACCGTGGAACGACGTTGACACTGCAGCTTGTTGCGTCTCCGGGTGTGGTCTTTTGGGGGAAGTTGTTTTTGAACAGCGGACTTATTCTGGTTCTGAGCGGCATCATCTCAGTACTCTACAAGCTCTTTTTTTCCGGATTTGTGGTCAAATCACCCGATGTCTATATGGCTTCCATCGTCCTGGGAAGCCTGGGTTTTGCTTCCGCGTCAACCATCATTGCGGCCATTATCGCTAAAACCAGCGGGCGTGGAACCCTGTATGCCGTGCTCTTGTTCCCCCTCTTGATTATTCCGCTCCTGACGGCGATGAATTCAACCACGAAATCGCTCGAAGGAGCTCCGTTCAACGATGCAATCATTGATTTTCAAACTCTTCTCGGCTACCTGATGGTCATGGTTGCGGGATCGTCCTTGTTGTTTGAGTATGTCTGGAAAGACTGAATGAAATACGTTCGATATGGCGCCATCGCGCTTATTACGTTCGTGATCCTGGCGGGGATTGCCATTCCTACCGTGCGGACACCACAAGGCCTTTTCGAATTTCCATCCATACCGGGGCTCGGCCAGAAGACAAGGAACATTTTTTTTCACGTTCCTGTAGCCTGGACGACTGTTGTGGCATTCCTCGTGTCGATGTATTACGGGTTTCGCTATCTCCGCACGAGAGACATGGACTTCGACGTCAAGTCTGTTTCTTCCGCCGGACTGGGATTCATGTTCTGTTTCCTGGCCACGGTGACAGGCTCCGTGTGGGCAAAATTCAATTGGGGCGAATTCTGGAACTGGGACCCCCGCGAAACGTCTATTTTTATCCTGCTGCTGATTTATGCTGCGTATTTTGCGCTTCGCTCGTCGCTCGATAACGATGAGCTGAGAGCGCGGTTGTCCGCCGTCTATTCACTCGTTGCAGGGTTGACGGTTCCCTTTTTCATCTTTGTCATGCCCCGGATCATGACGGGGTTGCATCCGGGCGCCGCAGGAGACGTGGAAGGCATGGGCCCCGTCCTGGAGCTCAAGATGTCCGGTAACATGTTGTTTGTGTTTTTCATGGGATTGATCGGCTTCAACCTGTTGTACGTTTGGATGCTGGACCTCCGCGTGCGAGCGGCAAAACTGGATTACTCACAACTTCTGAAACAATCGAAATAAGCCATGGAAGAATTCCTTAACGCAAATCAAATGTACATTGTATTGATCATCGTCCTGCTCATTTGGGGCGGAATCATTTTTTATCTGTTCAGGATTGAAAGAAAAATCAAGGTATTGGAAAGAGCCTTCGAGTCAAAGACTCAGGAGCCTCGGACACAGAAGAAAGGATAGTGTATGAAACCAAAGGTGGTGTTAGGACTTGTTGTTATTGTGGTGGGCGTCATACTGGGAAGCGTGAGCTTCGTCGAGTCGAACGTCGAGTATGTTGATTTTGATGCGGCCCACAAGAGTCACAAGAAAGTCCAGGTGAAAGGGGAATGGATGAAAGACCGGAAGAGCGGGTTCGATTCCGAAAAAGCACAGTTCACATTTTACCTGAAAGACGAGAATAACCGCATTGAGAGAGTGGTGTTGGAGGGAGCAAAGCCGAACAACTTTGAGCTGGCAACGAGCGTGGTGGCCAAGGGGACATACAAAGAAGGCTATTTCCATGCCACCGACGTGCTCACGAAGTGTCCTTCGAAATACGAAGGCGACGCGGAATCTGTTAAGAAGTCACTCTGATGTATCTTTTGAACTCAACCCTTGCTGTGTGCCATGGTAACCTTGTCAAGGTTACCTGTGGTGCCTCGTTCACATTGACAAGGTTCACTCATCAACTCGGGCTGCTCACATGATTGGCGGAATAATCATAAAAATAGGTTTTCTCTCGGCTTTGGCCGCAGCGTTTTTCTATTATAGGGCACACCGGAAGAAGAACGCGCAAGATATGATGTTTGCACGCTTCAGTTTTCATGCAACAGTTCTTGC
>JANOGR010000265.1:0-9181 GCA_031406095.1 Ignavibacteriales bacterium | reverse complement strand
TGAGAAAATACCGATAGTTTTCCGGCTCGAGGAAGATCGGCTGCTTGTCATTTCCTCGATTGTAGATGTGGTAGCACTCTTGTAAGTCAAATGCGACGGTGCGGCGTGCCATTTACGATTAGGTAGGCTTCAAATTTGGCGAGTTAGACTTCCGAAGTTCTCCTTAGAACCTAAGTGAAACTTCGGAAGTGCTAGACAGCTGCTAACGCTTGTTTCAAATCAGCAAGAATGTCTTCAACGTCTTCGATGCCCACGGAAATTCTCACAAGACCGTCTGTCACACCGATGCGCTTGCGCTCATCGGGAGGTACGGAGGCGTGCGTCATCGTGGCGGGGTGGGAGATCAGCGTTTCGACACCGCCAAGGCTTTCGGCGAGGGCGCACAGGCGAACCCGTTTCAGAAATCTTTTGGCTGCATCAAGACTGCCCAGTTCAAAGGATATCATGCCGCCGAAACCGTGCATCTGTTTTTGTGCGAGGCGATGTTGAGGGTGGGAGAGAAGGCCCGGATAGTTCACTTTCTTGATTTTTTTCTGCTTCCACAAAAACGACGCCACCTCCATGGCGTTCGAGCAGTGGCGTTCCATGCGCACAGCCAGAGTTTTGATCCCCCGCAAACAGAGCCAGGCCTCAAACGGACTCATAATGCCGCCGATGGATTTCTGGAGAAAGCGCAGGCGTTCCACGAGTTTTCCGTTGTTGAGCACGAGCAGCCCGCCCAGCATGTCGCTGTGGCCATTTAGGTACTTTGTCGCACTGTGCATCACTACGTCAATCCCGTATTCAAGCGGGTTTTGCAGAAACGGGCTCGCAAACGTATTGTCGCAAATGGAGATCAAGCCGCCGTTCTTGCATATTTTAGCGACACCCGCCAGGTCCGTGATCTCCATGGTGGGGTTCGTTGGCGTTTCCACAAATACCATTTTGGTGTTCGGTTTTATGGCTTTCCTGATGTTTTCGAGATTCGTCGTATCGACAAACTCGAAGTCAAGGTTGAAATTATTCAGCACCATTTTTCCCAGCCGATACGTCCCGCCGTAAACATTCTTGGAGAGAACGATGTGGTCGCCCGACTTAAGGAGATGAAAAAGTGTCGTGATGGCAGCCATTCCGGACCCAAAAGCCAGACCCTCTTTGCCTCCTTCCAAAACCGCCACATTTTTTTCGAGAACAGTTCGCGTTGGGTTGGAAACACGTGCATACTCAAACCCCTTGTTGACGCCAAGCTCCTGCTGCACGTAGGTCGATGTGAGGTGCACAGGTGTCATAATCGACCCGTATGTCGGGTCGGGTTCAATGGCTGCGTGGATCGCCTTTGTTGAAAAGCCCATGGTCTCTCCTTTAGCGGGACATATACTCGATGACGTCGTACCTCGTAAGAATTCCGATAATCTTTCCATCCTCCTCGACTAACACAGCGGGATGTTTCTTTGTCAGATAGCCGATTGCCGAATTCAGTTGTTCATCCATGTTCACATTCGGGAATTGTTGTTTCATGAGGGAACTTACGGGCGCATCGAACATCGAAGGTTTCTCCAGGACAGCGCTCATGAGGTCGCTTTCTTCGATGCTTCCCACGGATTTCCCTTTGTCAAGAACGGGCAACTGGGAAATATTATGCTGACCGATCAGGTCCAATGCTTTCCGCACGGTTGCGGCCGGATCGATGGAGACAAGAATGGGAACGCCTTTTTTGCTTTCCAGGACATACCGGATGGTGATCTTCTCCGGAACGAGAAACCTGTTTTCCCGCATCCAGTCGTCGTTATACATTTTGCTGAGATATCGCTCGCCCGTATCCGGCAAGAGCACCACCATGACGTCTTTCGAACTCAATCGTTCGGCCACTTTCAGTGCTCCAGCCATGGCAGTTCCTGCAGAGCCTCCCACGAATATTCCTTCTTCTCGTGTCAATCGACGGGCTAAGAGGAATGACTCTTTGTCTGTGACTTCGATAACCTCGTCCACATATTGGAAGTTCATCACCCCGGGAATATAATCCTGTCCGATACCTTCCACCTTGTAAATCTTGAAGGCCGGAGTAAATTTTTTCGTGTAGAAGTACTCCCGATAAACGGACCCTTTGGGGTCAATGCCAACCACTTTAATATCCGGGTTTTTCTCCTTCAGATACCGGCCAGCGCCCGATATCGTTCCTCCCGTCCCAATCCCGCAGACAAAATAATCAATCTGGCCTCCCGTTTGTTCCCAGATTTCCGGCCCCGTGGTTTTGTAATGTGATTCAGGGTTTTTCAGGTTATAGTATTGGTTGGCAAGGATGGAGTTGGGAGTCTCACGGACAATTCGTTTGGCCACTTCGGTATAGCTTTCCGGAGATTCATGCGGCACGGCGGTCGGAGTCACGATAACCTCCGCTCCAAATGCCCTCAGCAGAAGGATTTTCTCCATGCTCATTTTGTCCGGCATCGTAAAAATGCAGTGGTATCCCTTGACAGCAGCGGCGATGGCAAGGCCCATACCGGTATTACCGGAAGTTGCCTCGACGATGGTGCCGCCCGGCTTCAGCCTGCCTTCCCGCTCAGCATCTTCGATGATCTCAACACCAATTCGGTCTTTCACCGAGCCGCCAGGATTGAAGGATTCCACCTTTGCGAACACGAGGGGTTTAAGATTCCTCGTGATCTTATTGAGCTTCACCAAGGGTGTTCGCCCAATGGAGTGGAGGATACTTTCGAAATACTGAATTTTCTTTAAATCCTTTAACATCGTCTCACCCTGGCCTTTTTATCAGAATTTTTGCGGCAGAATATACCGGGAATTGGGCAGAGATAAAAGGAACTCTCGCAGCAAATGGCACTATGCCTGGAGGCAACAAGCCGCAAATAGACCTGCTTCTAATGAATGACCTGCTAAGATCTGCAAAGGGCATTATTAGGACTTCGAACGTCTGGTTGCAGTGCCTTTCTCATTTTCAACAGTCTGACCACGTTTTGCGTCACGGACTGGTCCGTGACGCCCCATGTTGGCGTTTTTCAACAGAATGCTAGGTCAGTAAAAGGCATCAATAGGACTTCGAACGCCTGGTTGCAGTGCCTTTCTCATTAGGTAGCCTCCCGCATGACGCAACAGTCCATATCCCCGGTCTAACCACCGTTCCTCGGCAGGCCATAATAAGCCAATTCCTTCCTTGACATTACCTGTGAGATTCTTTATCTTTTACCCCATTTTTGTCAAAAACGGGTCACTTTTTATCAAAAAGAGAGGATTTTTCGCATTTTTATGGCCACAACTGCAGACTTTCGAATAGGCATGATTGTCAAGTTTAACGGTGAGTTGCACCGGATTGAAGAATACATCCATAGGACTCCCGGAAATCTACGGGCTTTCGTCCAGGCCAAGCTCAGGAACCTCAGGAGCGGCAGGGTGACCGAAACGAGATACCGGTCGGGCGAGGTGGTAGAAGAAGTGCGGGTTGAGCAGAAGGAATTCCAGTATCTCTACCATGACGGCGCCAGCTATCAGTTCATGGACAAGAAAAACTATGAACAAATGCCGGTCGATGAAAAGGCGCTTGGCCTAGGAGCGAAGTTTCTCAAAGAAGGCGAAACCGTCCAGTTGATGATGGTCGGTCTTGATATCGTGAGTTCTGAAATACCCTTCAACGTTGAACTCAAGGTCGTCGAGACAGAACCGGGAGTTCGAGGGAACACCGCCACAGGGACCACAAAACCGGCAAAGGTAGAAACCGGTGCTACAGTAAATGTGCCTTTGTTCATCAACGAGGGCGACGTCATCAGGGTCGATACACGTTCAGGAGAGTACCTGGAGAGGGTAAAAAACTAGGCCTGCGGCGGTTTGCAGGTTGGTTTCCCCACCAATTTGGAGTGAGCATGGACTTATCCTATATCAAGAAGATTATCAAGCTTGTAGAGAATAGTGATGTGGATGAAATAGAGGTTGAAGAGGAGGGGAAAAAGATCAGAGTTGTGAAGCATCGAAATTCTGTTATGAATTACCAGGTGCCGGCGATTCAGACTGCTATCCCGTCCGCATCGGCTCCAACTCCCTCTGGCGAGGCAAAAACTACTCCTGAAGCCAAAGCCAGGCATCACGAAGTCCGTTCTCCCATCGTAGGCACGTTTTATCGCGCCCCGTCTCCTGACGCCGAGAACTATGTCGAAGTCGGCCAAACGATCAAGGCTGGCGATGTGTTGTGCATTGTTGAAGCGATGAAGCTGATGAACGAGATCGAATCCGATATCGACGGGAAAGTGGTCCAAATCCTGCCGGAAAACGGTAAGCCGGTCGAATACAATCAGGTCTTATTCCTGGTCGAAAAGTCCTAAGCCTCCCCCGACGGTTTCCTTAGAGAATTTCAGGAGTCGCTTGTTTAAAAAAGTCCTCATAGCGAACAGGGGTGAAATAGCACTCCGCGTCATCCGTGCCTGCCGGGAAATCGGGATCAAAACCGTCGCAGTGTTTTCTGAAGCAGACCGATATTCTCTCCATGTGAAATTCGCCGACGAAGCAGTGTGTATCGGCCCTCCTGCAAGCAAAGAAAGCTATCTAAATATCCCGCGCCTCATGGCTGCCGCTGAAATAACCAACGCCGACGCGGTCCATCCCGGATACGGCTTCCTGGCGGAAAATGCCAACTTTGCGGAAATTTGCGCTTCATCCGGACTTACATTTATTGGCCCAAGACCGGATGCCATTACCGCCATGGGAGACAAGGCCCTTGCGAAAGAAACGATGCGAAAGGCGAATGTGCCTGTCGTTCCCGGCAGCGATGGTGTGATTTCCGATTTCAACGCGGCGAAGCGAATCGCCGGCGACATCGGCTACCCGGTTATCATCAAAGCGACAGCGGGTGGCGGCGGGCGCGGGATGCGGATTGTAAAAAATTCCGGAGAGCTCGAGAACTCATTCCGCACGGCAAGCCATGAAGCAGAATTGGCTTTTGGAAATGCCGCTGTTTACATTGAGCATTACGTCGAGGAACCGAGACACGTGGAGATTCAGGTTATGGGAGATTTGTTCGGAAACGTTGTGCATTTTGGGGAACGTGACTGCAGTATTCAGCGAAGACACCAGAAGCTTGTCGAAGAATCGCCTTCCCCCGCCTTGACTCCTGAGATTCGAGAAGAGATGGGTGCGGCGGCTATTAAGGGCGCGAAAAGCGTAAACTACCTTGGGGCCGGAACGATTGAGTTTCTGCTCGATAAAGACAAAAAGTTCTATTTCATGGAAATGAATACCCGCATTCAGGTCGAGCATCCGGTGACCGAAGAGGCGTATGGCGTGGACTTGGTAAGGATGCAAATTGATGTGGCGGCCGGGGAAAAGATCCCAAAAGGCAAGGCAAAACCCCAATGGCATGTCATCGAATGCCGCATCAATGCCGAGGATCCCAACCACGATTTCAGGCCCTCTCCCGGAAAGATCACCACTCTTCATTTTCCAGGCGGATTTGGAGTCCGCGTGGACACGCACGCGTATGACGGCTACGAAGTTCCGCCCCACTACGATTCGCTCGTTGCCAAGCTGATTGTGAAGAGCAGAAACCGTTCGGAAGCACTCGAAAAAATGTATCACGCACTTAACGAGTTCGTTGTCGAGGGAATCAAGACTACGATTCCATTTCACAAGAAACTGATGAGAGACGAGCGATTCAGGAGTGGCCAGTTCGACACGAAATTCCTCGAATCGTTCGATTTCAAGGATTGACCAAATACGAGGAGGCCATGAATTTTCCGTCCAACATCAAATACACGAAAGATCACGAGTGGATCAAAGTCGAGGGAGAATTTGCCAAGATCGGCATTACGGAGTATGCACAGGGTGAACTTGGTGACATTGTGTTTGTCGAACTTCCAAAGATTGGGTCCAAACTCGAGCAGGGAAAATCGTTTGGAACGATCGAAGCGGTGAAGGCCGTTTCGGACCTTTATGCGCCGGTGAATGGTGAAGTGGTCGAGCTCAACAAGGAAGTACAGGACAGCCCCGAAGTTGTCAACAAGGAGCCGTACGAACGAGGATGGCTGGTGAAAGTGAGGATTGAGAATCCAGCCCAACTGGCAAACCTGCTGGACGTGGAAGCGTACAAGAAACTCATCGCAAAATAACGGACAGCACATTTTTGAACATCCGACGACGCTGGGTCCTTGTGATGCCACGTAAGTCGGATGTTTTTTTGCTATATTTTGATGCATCAACCCACTTTAACCACCTGAAAACAGCGTATTCCAATGTTCACTGAGGAAGATTTCACAACCAGACACATCGGTCCGGATGCATCAGATCTGAATACGATGCTCGAGACGGTGGGTGCAGAGTCCATGGAAGCGCTCATCGGTCAGACCATTCCAGCCAGCATTCGAGTCCGCAAACCGCTGAAACTCCCCGCCGGCATGAGCGAGTTCCGGTTCCTGGATTCACTCCGTGCGACGGCTCAGAAAAACAAGGTCTTCAAATCCTATATCGGCCTCGGTTATTACGATTGCATCACGCCCCCGGTGATTCAACGAAACATATTGGAAAACCCGGGCTGGTACACTCAATACACGCCGTATCAGGCTGAGGTTGCCCAGGGTCGGCTCGAAGGTTTGCTCAATTTTCAGACCATGGTGACAGATCTGACTGGTATGGCAGTCGCCAACGCATCGCTCCTCGACGAAGGGACCGCTGCGGCCGAGGCGATGATCATGGCACACAACGTTGTGAACAAGGCGGGGGATGGCGTAAACAAGTTCTTCGTCTCAGAAAAATGTCTTCCACAGACGATCGATGTTCTCCGCACACGAGCCAACCCGCTCGGTATTGAATTGATTCTCGGAAACCACCAAAACGCATCGATTGATAAATCGTTTTTTGGCGCGCTTGTGCAATACCCTGCCGAAGATGGCGAAGTTCTCGATTATCGAGAGTTCATGCAGAGTGTCCACGGAGCAGGAGCTTTGGCCATTGTGGCGGCAGACCTGCTAAGCCTGGTTTTACTAACTCCACCCGGCGAGTTTGGCGCAGATATCGTGGTCGGCAACTCCCAGCGTTTTGGCGTTCCGCTCGGCTACGGAGGGCCCCACGCAGCTTTCTTTTCAACGACCAGCGAGTTCATCAGACATATGCCGGGCCGAATCATTGGAGTGTCTGTTGATTCGCACGGCCATCAAGCATACCGGATGACGCTCCAAACCCGCGAACAGCATATCCGGAGAGAAAAAGCGACTTCCAATATTTGCACTGCTCAGGCTCTCCTGGCAAATATTGCCGGTATGTACGGAGTTTATCATGGGCCTGAAGGGCTCCGCCGCATTGCGTCGAATGTCCATCTGGCAGTATCAGCCCTGGAACGAGAGTTGAATAAGCTCGGTCTCGAACAGTTAAACAAATGCTACTTTGACACGGTGAAAATCCGCGTGCCTTCGGCGGAAAAAGTACGGAAGGCTGCAGAATCCGCACAAATCAACTTCAGGTATTTTGATGCTAACACTGTCGGTGTTTCCGTGGATGAGACGACGATGCCCGAAGACCTGCAGAAAATAGTTTCTGTGTTTGCTGAAGCGAGTGGCAGGCCTGCCCGTCTTGACGGCGTAAAAGCCTTGTTCGACGGTCTCAAGCCGGATGTTCCCGCGCCGTTCAGGCGGTCGTCTGATTTCATGAAGCATCCCGTGTTTCATCAGTATCACTCGGAATCAGAAATGATGCGGTATGTCAAGAGTCTGGAGAACCGGGATCTTTCCCTTATGCACTCGATGATTCCGTTGGGCTCCTGCACCATGAAGCTGAATGCAGCTTCAGAGCTTATGCCGATTACCTGGAGGGAGTTTTCCAGGATTCATCCCTTTGTTCCACTCAACCAGGTGGAAGGATACGCCGAGGTTTTTGAATACCTTGAGCAGTACCTCTGTGAGATCACCGGTTTTGCCGCGTGCTCGTTGCAGCCGAACTCGGGCGCCCAGGGCGAATATGCCGGGTTACTTGTTATCAGGGCGTATCATAACGGTCGCGGCCAGGCGAATCGCAAAGTGGCGCTGATTCCCCAGTCTGCACACGGCACGAATCCGGCGAGTGCCGTGATGGCCGGGATGCAGGTTGTTGTCGTGAAATGCGACGAGCGGGGAAACATCGAACTGAATGACCTCAAGGCAAAAGCGGGACAATATAAGAACGACCTTGCAGCGCTCATGGTGACGTACCCGTCGACGCATGGGGTATTCGAAGAATCCATTCAGGAAATTTGCAGAATCGTGCACGAGAGCGGGGGACAGGTCTACATGGACGGCGCGAACCTGAACGCGCAGGTTGGTCTGACAAACCCGGCGACCATTGGAGCCGATGTGTGTCATATCAATTTACATAAAACGTTCAGCATTCCGCATGGAGGCGGGGGGCCGGGGATGGGTCCGATCTGTGTCGCTGAGCATCTTGCTCCTTACCTTCCGGGTCATCCACTCGTGAAAACCGGCGGTTCAAAGGCGATCAACGCGGTGTCCTCCTCTCCATGGGGCAGTTCCAGCATTCTGTTGATCTCCTACGGGTATATCCGGATGCTTGGTTCCCGCGGAGTCACGGCGGCGACGGAGTATGCCATTTTGAATGCGAATTATTTAAAAGCGCGTCTCGCAAAACACTTCAGCGTCCTGTATGAGGGTGCAAAAGGCAGATGCGCGCATGAGTTTATTCTGGATATGCGTGAATTCAAAAGTGCCGGAGTCGAAGTGGAAGATATCGCCAAGCGGTTGATGGACTACGGGTTTCACGCGCCGACGGTTTCCTTCCCTGTGGCAGGTACCTTGATGATCGAGCCGACGGAAAGCGAATCGAAAGCGGAACTTGACAGGTTTGCGGACTCGTTGATTTCCATCCGAAAGGAAATTCAGGAAATTATCGATGGGAAGGCGGACAAGAAGGACAATGTGCTGAAGAACGCTCCCCACACCGCCCTGGAGGCGATGAGTGAAACCTGGAACCATCGCTACACGCGTTACAAGGCTGTATATCCATTAATGCATTTGAGAAAAAACAAGTTCTGGCCGAGTGTGGGACGAATTGATAATGCCTACGGCGACCGGAATATTATGTGCGCATGCCCGCCCATTGATACATACACGGAGGAGGCGGTGAGGTGAAAGTTGACGTGCTGCACGATCAATTCCAGCATATCGTCGAGAATTCCCTGGATGGTATCATGATCATCCAGGAAGAACACCCCGTCTATGTA
>JANOGR010000258.1:0-4563 GCA_031406095.1 Ignavibacteriales bacterium | reverse complement strand
GGATAATAGATGCCGGCGTGAATCACTTCGCTGTTGCGGCTGGAAATCTCCATTCCGTACTTCTCGTTCTTCTCGAGAACCAGGAGACTGGGATGGTTCTGAGAAAGCCTGGCTGAGATTGCCAGTCCGACAACACCAGCTCCAACAACGGCTATTTCAAAATCGGCCATAGTTATGCACACCCTCGATGGGACATCTTCGGGTTAGATTGAACAGTGGGAAACACTAAGGCGAAGACGTCTCGTCGAGCCACGTGTTAAGTAGTAAAAAGAAATAGTCCACACTAAAATATTGGAATGCATATATGAAAATAGCAAAAAACTCCTGAAAATCCTTGCTTCAAGCCCGGCGACTTCTTAAGTTGACTCCGCATGGTTCGTGAGAAATGGAACTTCGGCTACAGAATGGGAAAAAAGCGTGAACTGCTCTCAATAGCCGCTGCAAGGCCGACATGAAGGTTATGAAAATACTCGTCGTCGATGATGACCCTTTGTTGAGAAAGCTCCTCTCCCGTTTCCTCAAAGACCACCGCGATGTGCAGGTCGCCGGAATTGCCGAGACCGGGAGCGAGGCATTGCGGCTGGCAAAGGAAACCAAACCCGATATCGTGATCATGGACGTTCAGCTTCCTGACACCAACGCACAGAACCTCATTGGAAAACTGAAATCCATTTCTCCTTCCGCGAAAGTGTACTTGTGCTCGGCCTACCCGGATGAAAAAATTGAAACAATGGTGGAACAAATCGGAGCGAAAGGATTCATATCGAAATCCAATCTGAAACAGGGCCTTGCTCTCATTCTGCAATCTGAACGGTCGGAGGCCTCGGGCTGACTCGTTGATTTTATGGCTTTAATGTAGTACTCTTTTTCTTGCCCGAGATACGGGAGGCACGCTCTTGTCCGATCACACACTCAACGCACTCACAAAAATCGCCGCTTCTTCAAGGGAATTCCTCAGGAAATCCCGGGGTTCCCTCAGCGCTGTCCTCATCCCTCTTTGGTCAAAAGCATACGACTTCTTCATGAAAAAGCTGTTCCAACCTCTGCATGTCCGGCAGGGTTCGCGTGTGGCCCTGAGTTACATCGACCGCGCGCTGAAGACCCAGGGCGGCTGGTTTCTGAATGCCTGGGAGTATTTTGTTGAGAGCTTTCTGCGCCTCAAGATTCGCGTCAAACTCAGTATCATCGTCGGCATCTCCATCATTGCGGTCACGCTTGTTATCAGCACGGTCGCTGTCCGCCTTCAGGAGATTGAACTCCGTATTCAAACGGAAACGGTTGGCAATCTGGTCGTGCGGAGCCTCCATTCCGTCGCAAAAGATCCTCTGTTGCTCGAGGAGTATGTTTCCATCCGGGACTACATCAACAATTTCATGAAGAGTGAGATCAAGATCCGTGGGTTGGAAGCTCTCTCGGTCGTCGACCGCCAGGGCAAGATCATCGCTCATGTAGAACAAGAAAATGTGGACCGCTCTGTTTCCTCCGAACGATTCGATGAAATGGCAAAAGCTGATTCCGTCATGCTCGTGGAAACTCCTACTCACTACAGGTTCGTCCAGGCCGTTTATACAATGAACAACAGAAGAATTTTTCTGGGCGGTTGCGCTGTGAGTTTTTCCAAAGCGGCGGTGCTTGCTCCGATTGAAGAGATGAAACGGCAGATAGTGCTGATCAGTTTCGTCGTGTCATGCATCGCCATCTATATTGTCTTCATGGTATCGAAAAAACTCGTCCATGTCATTATCGTTCTTTCCGACGCCGCCCGGAAAGTCGGAGCGGGCGACCTCAAGGTCACGGTGGTCACCAGGATCAAGGACGAGGTGGGCAGCCTGGCCAAGGAATTCAATTATATGGTGGCTCAGCTTCGCGAGAAAATCGAAATGCAGAAATTCGTGTCCCGTTCAACTGTACAGATGATCTCGGAAAAGAAGGAAGCCACACTCGGCGGAACCCGGCGGGTCATTACGGCCATGTTCACCGATATTCGAAACTTCACTTCCGTCTCAGAGAATAAATGGCCCGAAGAAGTCGTCGATACGCTGAACCACTACCTCGACATCCAAACGCGGGTCATTCACGAGCAAAAGGGAATCGTCGACAAGTTCATGGGCGACGGAATTATGAGCATTTTCACGGGCGATAAAATGGTTCAAAATGCCGTCACAGCTGCCGTCGAAGTCCAGCGCCAGATTCACCGCATGAATAAGGAAAGAAAGAAGAACAAAGAAATTGTCCTCGATGTCGGAATCGGTCTCGCAACGGGCGTTGCGGTGCTGGGGAGCATAGGCTCGCACGACAGAATGGATTACACTGCGATCGGTAATACCGTCAACGTCGCCTCGCGCCTCTGCGGCGTGGCGGGACCCCAACAGATTATCGCGAACGAGGATTTTGTCAAGCGGCTGAACGGCGAGTTTGAGACAAAATCGGGAGGGAAAATCGACATCAAGGGAAAACAGGATCCTGTGCCGGTCTATGAGATTTCCTACTCTCTCTCTTAACCTTTGCCGCCTGGCTCTTGTGAGCCTTGCGGTCATTTCTGCTGCTCTGCCCGCCCTCTCCCAGCTCTCCGGAAGCAAGGATTATGGGCTCGGCGGCTCTTCGGTGATGTGGTATCCGCGGGCCGGCGGATTGTATCTGAACCCTGGCGAAATCAGCCGGTTGCATCAAACCGAATTTATGATCAGCACAAGCAAGTTTTCGAACCTCGCCTCCATGAGCGCTGTTCATTTCGAGCCTTTCATCGGCACATTTGCGGCTGGGATCTCGAACGTGCAAGGGTTTGACCAATTCAGCGCCGGTTATGCCCGGTTGTGGTATCGCCAGCATACCATCGGCGGTTCGGTGAACGTGATGCCCGACTCGCCAACCAAAGTTTCTCTCTCGCTCGGCTCCTCGGCACATTTTTCCGATTCGTCATCCCAGAATTCCGGGTTCCATGTCGGCGTAAGCGTCATCAACCTTCTCGCAGATCTGAAGTCAGATTTGTTCTCCGCCACCGCCGGCGTCGCGTA
Organism: Ignavibacteriales bacterium; assembly: GCA_031406095.1. Taxonomy (GTDB): domain Bacteria; phylum Bacteroidota; class Ignavibacteria; order UBA10030; family UBA10030; genus JANOGR01. The sequence goes on along the minus strand of JANOGR010000258.1, from coordinate 1,549 downwards.
CTGGGTTCGTCCGGAATACGTTCGGGTGCAGGCTGCATTTCTCCAACAAGTCAAACCGCACTACTTGCTTGGAATCGACGTGCGGCCTTTTTCGTGGGTCACCCTGCAGGTTGGAACGCAGTCATTCCAACGAGTTTCCGGCGGCTTGAGCTTTCCGCTTCCTTACCTGACCGCCGAGATTTCCGGAGGAGCCAACGGAGTCGCTTTGTCCTTCAATTTCAGAATCAGCGATCCGGGAGCAAACCAGCGCGATCGATATTTCGACATGGGAATGAAGGCGTTTCAGGAAGAACGGTATTCCGACGCCAAACAGCACTTTTTGACTTCGCTCCAATACGACGAGTATTTCTCTCAGGCCCGCACACTCGCCGACCAGACATCCGAAGCTCTCGAGGCGAACACGCTCAAATACCTGGTTGAGGCGAGGACTCTTGAGGGAAAGGGGAATTATGCCGAGGCTTCCAAAAAATACGGCCAGGTCGTCAGGATGGATCCGAATAATTCTGATGCTCGCACGCAGATGACGGAGATGCAGACGCGGGTCCAGACACAGGTCAAGCAACTGATGAATACGGGCGACAGTTTGATGGACAAGAAAAACTATGAACGCGCTCAACGGCTTTATGAGCAAGCACTCGAGAGCGACCCCGATAGCGAGCTGCTGATATTGCGGCTGCAGGACGTGGCCGTGCTGCTCAAACAAACAACGCAAAGCTCGCTGGCCCGGGCAAAATCATTGCTCGACCGCAGCCAGCTTGATGAGGCACAACGGGAATATGAACGAATTCTTTCATCCGACGCCCGCAACACGCAGGCGAGAACCGGACTCGAGACCATCAAGACCCGCCGCGTGACTGATCAGGTGGAACAGGGTAAGACCGCATTCAACGAGGCGAAGTACTTTGAAGCACTCACCATCTTTTCAGAGATTCTGCAGCGTGACGATAAGAATCGTGAAGCCAAAACCATGTTCGACAAAACCAGGGAAGCATTGCTGCCGGAAGTCGATAAGTTCTTCAAAGCCGGACTCCAGTTTTACGTAAAGGAAAACTACAAGTCAGCCATCGAATCCTGGGATAAGGCGCTCCTCATTCAACCGCAGCACCAGGCCACACTCGAGTATTACAAGCGCGCTCAGGAAAAACTGAAAGCGATTGAGAAACTCGAAAAAGAAAACTAGCGGTTCTCTTTCCCATGACTCAGGCGCAGGCTAAACTCAGTGCTCTCTACGTGTATCCCGTAAAATCAATGGGCGGCGTGCGCGTTTCGTCCTGGCAGGTCGGTGAGCGAGGCCTGGACCTCGACCGGCGATGGATGGTGGTGGACAAGGACAACAAGTTCCTTACGCAACGTCAGATCCCGCGCCTTGCTCTCATCAGCGTCAGCTTGGCAAGGGACCAACTCGTTTTGAGCGCGCCGGGAATGGGGCAAATGGAGATTCCCTGTAGACAGACTGGTACGGCTCGATTTTCCGTTCAGGTGTGGAAGGATAAAGTCCAGGCTCTCCCCGCCGATTCGGACGTATCAAACTGGATAAGCGATTTTCTCG
>JANOGR010000256.1:0-4812 GCA_031406095.1 Ignavibacteriales bacterium | reverse complement strand
CTGGCCGCGTGATGCTCCGGGTCGAAGCCGATCCCGTCGTCATGGATCGTCAACTGAATGAAGGCGCGCTGCCGCAGGCGCACGGTCACATGGCGGGCGCGGGCGTGCTTCTCCACATTCTCCAAAGCTTTCTGGAGGATGCGGTAGAGCGCCAACTCGCCTTCGGCGGGCAGCCGGGCGGTCAACGGCTTGCAGGCCAGCTTGAGAGACACACCCGTCCGCTTCGCGAACTCCGTGCAGGTGGCGCGCAGGGCGTGGACCAGGCCCAGTTCGTCCAGGACGCTGGGCCGCAGATTGCGCGCGATGCGCTGCGCTTCTTCGACCGTCTGGCCGAGCATCTTGCTGAGTTTCATCACCTCTCCCCGCGATGCTTTCTCGCGCGCTGGCAGTTTGTTCGCCGGCGGGTGCTGCGAGCATCGATCGATTCCACGCATTTGTGCGCACTACACAGACGGCGCGCGCCGATTTTGTGCAAAAGGTGTACGCCGCGAACCGCACGCTGGTGCAGGAATCGAAAGGCAGCTTCGCATTCCAGCGACCGGGGCGCTTTCGCTGGAACTTTTCCAAGCCCTACTCCCAGCTCATCGTCGGTGATGGCGAGAAAATCTGGGGACGCTCCAGAACTTCCTTGAAAGATACAGCCGTATCGAGAATGAGGTTTATCTCATCCTTACTCATCCCGTCGAGACCAAGGAGATGCCTGCTTGTGAGCTTCATTGTTTCACCTCCGGGCTCTCTTTCTCCATCAGGAAGACCGAATCCTCGCCATCGGTCTCCTCCATGAGAACCTTAATCTCCTGGTCAGGCGAGGTCGGAACATTTTTGCCAACAAAATCGGCCTTGATGGGAAGCTCACGATGGCCGCGATCGATGAGGACAAGCAGCTCGATACGCGAGGGCCTGCCGATATCCGTCAAAGCGTTGAGAGCTGCCCGAATGGTTCTCCCGGTATAAAGTACATCGTCCACCAGAACGATGATTCTTCCGGTGACATCAAAGAGGATTTCAGTGCTTTGAAGCTGCGGCTGGTCAAGGCGGCCTCGAAGGTCGTCCCGATACATCGTGATGTCCAGCGTGCCCACTTGAATTTTTCTGTTCTCAATTTCCTCGATCTTTTTGGCGATTCGACGGGCCAAGTGGTCACCGCGGGTCCTGATTCCGACAACGGCAAGGTTCTCAGCTCCTTTCCCCATCTCCACTACTTCGTGCGCAAGCCTGTTGATTGTACGTTGGAAACCGGCCGCGTCAATGATTTTCGTTTTCTTCATAGACTCTTTTCAAGTGTTAATGCACTGTTACAGAAACAAAAAACCCCCAGTCCGATAAGGAAAGGGGGTTGCCCGCACACTCGATGAATCAATGCTACGTTTCTCAACTTCGTTTTCCTTCCCTATCTCTCTGGATAGGACTTAAAGGGTTTCCTCAAAGAACGTGGGCGATGTAGGGTTCGAACCTACGACCTTACGCGCCTGCCCGCCGGTGTGTGGGCGATATAGGACTTGAACCTATGACCTCACGGATGTGAACCGTGCGCTCTAACCAACTGAGCTAATCGCCCAATGATGGTTGGCAGGCGGGTGTGAGGCGTACGCTCTGAACCAGCTGAGCTAATCGCCCGAACACATGTCAATGTAGCCAAAATGTCTTTAAAAATCAAGATGTGGAAAGAGGTTCGTGTGCGGAATCCTCCATGAAGTGTTCTTTTATTTTCTCTGCAACCTTTGGCCCTACGACATCTGCAAGTTGATCCTCGGTCGCGAACTTCACACCCTGCACCGACCCAAAAGCTTCGAGCAACTCTGCTGCCCGTTTCTTCCCTATCCCTTTGATAAGATCGAGTTCCGTTTGCAGTATCCTCTTGGACCTGAGCGCCCTGTGATAGGTCACGGCGAAACGATGCGCTTCGTTTCGGACTTGTTGAAGCAGTCTCAGGCCCGAAGATGTCCGTGGAATCATCAGTGGTTCGCTTTGGTTCGGGATGAACACTTCCTCGAGGCGTTTGGCTAATCCGATGACCGGCGTCGATTCGATTCCGAGTTTTTCCAAAACTGCAAGAGCACTTGAAAGCTGCCCTTTTCCACCATCAACCATAATCAGGTCGGGCAGTGCCGAACCCTCGTCACGGGTCCTTGAGTACCGCCTCTCGACAACCTCTTGCATGCTTGCGAAGTCGTCCGGTCCAGACACAGAGCGGATTTTGAACTTTCGGTATTCACTCTTCTTCGGCTTACTGTCCACAAACACCACCATCGATGCCACGGAATCGCTTCCCTGGATATTCGAAATATCAAAGCATTCGATTCTGCGCGGAGGCGAGACCATCCGCAAATCTCGCTGAAGAGCTTGCACCGAATGAGGAATGTAGTCACCCCGTTTGAGTCTTTGGACTTCAAGCTCGTCGACCCAAAACTGGGCGTTGTTTCTGACCATGGCGACGAGTTTTGCCTTATCGCCGGTTTTCGGTGTTTCGATTTTTATCTCGCCCTTGCGGCGGTTTTCAAGCCATTCCTGGAGCAGTTCGATGGACTCAGGCAAGGCAGAAAGGGCCAATTCCGCCGGGATATCCTCTGAGTCTAAGTAATATCTCTCGAGCAAGTTTTCCATAATTTCACCTTCGCTCTTTCCCTCCACATTTGAAAGATAGAAGTGCTGGTTTCCGACGACTTTGCCCTCCCGTACGATGAAAACGACCCCGCAGGCATCGTTTCCTTTCGCGGCAACCGCCCAAATATCCCTGTCAACCTCCCTCGTTCCAACAACTTTTTGTCTTTCGTTGTAGACCTCGAGAGCACGTATCCTGTCCCTGATCCCGGCAGCGTCTTCGTACTTAAGTCCTTCAGACAGAAGCTCCATCTCCTTTTCCAGGGAGACGACGAGGGAATTTGTTTTGCCCCGTAGGACAAGTGATACTTCCGAAATCATTCGGCCATAGTGTTCACGAGAAACAAGAGCTTCGCACGGCCCCTCGCATTTTTTGATATGATAATCCAGACAGAGCTTGAATTTGCCTGCTTTGATGCCCTCCTCTGTCAAATCATAGTTGCAGCTGCGTATCATGAAAATGCTCCGCACAGTCTTCAGCGCAAAACGCATCGTTTTGACGTCCGTATACGGGCCGAAGTATTTCGACCCGCTTCCTATTTTTTTCCTGGTGACAAAAACTCGCGGAAATGGTTCGTTCGTAATGACGATGTAAGGGTAGCTTTTATCGTCTTTTAGGATGACGTTGTAGCGTGGCTTGAACTTCTTGATCAGGTTTGCTTCGAGGATCAGCGCTTCAACTTCCGTATCCGTCACTGCAAGCTCGACGTCGTCTATTTTTGAGACGAGGGCATCGAGTTTGGGGTCGGAAGAACGAGATTTTTGTCCACCAGAGGCGGATCCGCCTTTGGCGGAGAAGTATTGCCTGACGCGGGCCCGGAGATTCTGCGCCTTCCCTACGTAAATGACCTTCCCTTCTGTGTTCTTAAATTGGTAAACGCCGGGTTTGTTCGGGAGAGAGTCTAATTTTTCCTGAAGTTGTAGGTCCTTTGCAGAGTAGGAGATGGTGGGTTCATTCATCGCCCCTGCTCACCTGCCTGCCAGCAGGCAGGCGTTGTTGGCTGATTTCAATAAGGACGCTATTGGTAGATTTCGGATGAACAAAAGCAACGTCATAGCCTCCCGCTCCCGGTCGTGGCCGCTCATCGACGAGCTGGAATCCGAGAGTTCTGAGCCGCTCCAATTCCTGACTGATATTCTCCACGATAAATGAAACGTGGTGAACTCCCTCGCCTCTTTTCTCGATAAACTTGGCAATCGACGAATCGGGTGATGTTGCCTGGAGCAGCTCAATGGCACAGTCCTGAAAATGGAACATTGCCGTTTTGACTTTTTGATCCCCTACTTCCTCAAAATCGGTCGGCGGTTTGCCAAACAGCTTCTCGAATAACTCGGCCGTGCTTTTGAGGTCGTTCACGGCAACACCGATATGAGCGATCTTCCGGAACATCGTTACTTACGTGATTTTTTGGGGTTCAAAAACTTTCCCAATCCTGGTGCGTTCGCGCTCAAAATCCCTATCAACACCATGGAAGCACCGAGAAGCATCTCTTTTTCCAACTCTTCAGAAAGCATATAGGAACCCATGAATATGACGATCACCGGCACGACGAAAGCCGTCAATGACAAGAGGACAGCCTGGACGTGTTTCACCAGCCAGAAATACGTCACGAAGGTTACGACCGTTCCAAATGTAGCGAGATACAAGAGCGAACTGATGGAGTAAGTGCCGAAATAGGCGTTCTTCACGTCTTCAATACTCAGGCTCGCTGTAAGCAGCGTGACCGCGCCGAGGAACATCGCAACAAGATTCAGAGCCACCGGGCTGTACGGCTTTCCGTGTTTTTTTAACGTGACCAACGTAAATGCCTGAAGCAGCGAGCTCAAGAGAATCGCGAGCATTCCTACGATAGGATATCTGCCGGTCAGATTTATTTGGTTCGAAAAGATCATCACAATACCCAAAAATCCTACCGACATGCCAACACCTTTCGCAAAAGTCACGCGCTCCCCCGGCAGCATCAGATGAGAAAACAACGCTACCCAAAACGGAAGAGTTGCAAAGAGGATCGATGATAACCCGGTCGGTACGTTCTTCTGGCCCAGGTAGATGAGGCTGTAGGGGACACTGAAGTTGGTAAAGCTGATGATCAAACACAGTTTCCAGAACTGCTTGTCACGGGGTATTCGATCATCCTGCAGAACCAGCATCAACATCAGAATAGCGCTCGATATGAAGAATCGAAGCGACGCTGCGAGCAAAGGCGGCAC
>JANOGR010000164.1:0-7544 GCA_031406095.1 Ignavibacteriales bacterium | reverse complement strand
GGAGAGCGGTATTCGCAATTCCCCGTGTTCCCGTGGCTTGGCTTCATGATGTTTGGCGGATTTTGTGCGGTCCAATACCTGAACTCGAAAGAAAAGGACCGCGAGAAGAACTTCGTCATGCGACTTGCAATCAGCGGGTTTGCTTGCCTCGTAGGCGGACGCCTCTTTTCGGGAGTCCTCGACTATATTCCGTTTGCGTCATGGGATATCCGGGCAAACACGTTTTTTTTTCTTGAACGGTTTGGCATCGTGCTTTTGCTTCTCGTTGCATGCTGGATTTTCGCCGAATGGCGCAAAACGCCTGCCCGACCGCCGTCTGGCGGGGAGCGTTCCTTTGTTCTTGATGTGAGCCGCGAATCCCTGTTTGTCTATGCTGCGCATCTCATGACGATCTATGGGTTGTTTCTCTCTGGAAAGAGTTTCTCCGGCATTTACGGCGGAACATTCGGCATTGTCGCATGCTCCGCGGCGACCTTGGTTCTGACGGGGAGTATGATTCTTGCTGCAAAGACGTGGGGCTGGCTCAAGCTTCGTCATGTTCCACTCGCAAGAGGTTTTTCATTTGCAACAGCGTTCGTGTTCTTGTATCTTTTCGTGACACAATAGACCATGGAAACATTGACTCCTATACTCCTTGCAGCGGTTGTCGTTCTCCTTGTTTTTGTCTTGTTCAAACTCGGCAGCGCAAAGTCTGGTGATCCATTGCAATCGAATATGCTCTTTCAGCAACAGATGGAATCACTCAGGTCAGGCCTGACTCAAGCGTTAAAAAATCAGGAGGATCGAATATCCAAAGATCTCGCCTCGGTGACAACACAAGCCGGCAATGTCGAGAATCGATTAACGAAGGCTGCACAAGTTATCCAGGGAGTGGAATTCAAACTTGGCGAGCTTAACAAAGCGACTCAGGAAATCAAGGAGTTGGGCCAGAGTGTCTCGACGCTGGAAGAGATGCTGAAAGCGCCAAAGTTCCGTGGCGGGTTGGGTGAGCTGTTACTCGAGGACGTGTTGAAGCAGGTTTTGCGGACAGGCTCGTACGGCATGCAATACAGGTTCAAAAAAGGCCATACCGTCGACGCCGTGGTCCATACTGCGGACGGACATATCGTTCCCATCGATTCCAAGTTTCCTCTGGAAAACTTCGAAAAAATGATCAAGGCAACTTCCGACCAGGAGCGAAGGACCGCAACGCTGACGTTTCGCAAGGACGTGAAAAAGCACATCGATTCGATTGCAGAAAAATACATTGTGCCCGACGAAGGGACTTTCGATTTTGCACTGATGTACATTCCCGCCGAAAATATCTATTACGAGACCATCATCAAAGACGAAAAGCTGGCGGAAGAGGACGGTTTGTATACCTACGCAGTTCAGAAACACGTGGTGCCCGTCTCGCCAAACAGCTTCTATGCCTATTTGAGCGTGATTGCTTTGGGTTTCAAAGGATTGCAGATCGAAGAGCGAGCCAAGGAGATCCAGCAGAATTTGGCGCGGCTCAATTCTGAACTCATGAAGTTTACGGAAGTCTTCGAAACTCTCGGCAACCATATCAAGAACACATCCAACAAGTACGACGAAGCGGACAAGAAACTCGGTGTATTCACCGACAAGCTGAAAGGCATCCAGGGCCCGGAACCCACCGAGCCCAAGCAGCTGGATGTGTTTGGCAATCAATGAGTGAACCAGATTTGAGGCTAGCCATTCTCGCAAAAGAGCCTTGCTTTTCCCGCTTGTTTTTCCAATATTCACACTCGATTTTTAACCTCAGATTCTTCACACCACATCTCTCGAGGAGATTCGTTTATGGCCAATGATGCTTCCATGGAAACATCGGGTTTGCAGTGGAAGTGGGTGGCTTTAGGTGTTATTGCCGGACTTGCAATTGTCGGAGCTTCCTACTTTATCGTTGCCCCGACCTTCCATAGTGATGAAATTCAAGCGCTCGTCATGCTGGTTGGGTATGCTGTGACAGGAGTTATCGTAGGCTATTTTTCCCCAGGAGTGACGATCAAAGAAGCTACCATCGCCGGGTTTCTTGTTCTCCTTGCCATGCTCGGACTCTTGTATGCGACAAAAGCCGACCTTATAGAGAACCCTTCCATCAACCTCCTTCTGCTCATGCTCGGTGTCGCGTTCTCGTGGGTGGGCGGATGGGTCGGAGAAAAACTGCAAGGCACGACGGCTGATGCACACACGACAAGCTTCCAGTGGAAGTGGGTTATCACGGGAGTCGTGCTTGGGTTTGCTCTCAACGTCTTGTTCGTATTTCTACTTGCTCCGGCCTTTCGCATAGACATGAACGTCATTCTCGCAGCCTTCATCGTAAGTTTTGTTGCCACAGGCTTTATCGTTGGATACAAATCGCCTGGAGTAACTCTTAAAGAACCAGCTCTCGCCGGTCTCTTGTCCGTGGCGGTGGACTGGCTTTTCCTCGAATTCGGTATCAGCCTCCCGGTGCCGGGTCGGTATCTTGTTGCGGGTCTTGCCATTGGATTCCTCTTCGCACTCTTTGGCGCGTGGCTTGGTGAAAAATATCAGGAAGCTGTGGCGAACAAAGCGGCCGGGTGAGCACGTCGAAGCGACAAGTTTCCTCGAAGCCTCTTCGCACTTTGAAGAGGCTTTATCGTTTCTATCCCCGCCTTCGTTGGAATCGGCGGTCTAATTTGCGTATCTTCATCCGAATCCTCATAACAACTGGAGCACGTCTGCGATGAAACGAATCGGAATATTGACTGGAGGAGGGGACTGTCCTGGATTAAACGCCGTGATTCGAAGCGTCGCCAAGCCCGCCATGACGTATTTTGGCTCTACTGTCATTGGCATTGAAGACGGGTTCGAAGGACTTGTTGAAGGAAGAATGCGGGAATTGACGCCGAGGGACGTGGGTGGAATCGTGAACATGGGGGGGACGATTCTCGGGACCTCCAATAAAGGAAATCCGTTCAAATATCCCATCGAGACGCCGAACGGAATCGAAATCGTCGACTATTCACAGAATGCCATCAACAACTACCGGGATTGGAAACTGGATCTCATCATCGCCATCGGCGGAGACGGGACGATGCATATCGTTGACCAGTTCACAGAGCTTGGCCTGAATTTCATCGGAGTACCGAAAACAATCGACAACGACCTGGCATCGACCGACATGACGTTTGGATACGACTCGGCCGTCAGTGTCGCAACGGAGGCGATCGATCGACTTCACACCACGGCTTCGGCTCACCACAGGGTGATTATCGTGGAGGTGATGGGCAGGTATGCGGGATGGATCGCACTTGGCTCCGGGCTTGCCGGCGGCGCCGACGCCATCCTGATCCCTGAAGTTCCTTTTCAATGGAGCAAGCTCTATGAACACGTGCTGCGTCGTGGCAAACAAGGTTCACGATTCAGCATTGTCTGTGTGGCGGAGGGAGCAAAACCTGCAGAAGGCGATTTGGTTGTGAAAGAGCAGGATAAAAGAAGAACCGACCCTCTTCGGCTTGGTGGCATCGGGGAACTTGTTGGCAAGAAGATAACGGAGAACACGGGTCTGGAGACACGCGTTGTCGTGTTGGGGCACGTGCTGCGGGGCGGAAGTCCGACGCCGTTCGACCGGATCCTTGCCACCAAATACGGTTCGATGGCTCTACAGCTTGCTTCGGAAAAGAAATTTGGATATATGGTCGCTCTCCGCGGCACGGATGTGGTGCCCGTGCCGGTGAAAGAAGCCATCCTCAAGCTGCGCACCGTCCCGCCCGATTCCCAGCTCATTCTTGCAGCGAGAGCCGTTGGCACGTGTTTTGGGGACTAGCCTGTGAAGGCGGCTGTTGTCACACGCTTCGGCCCGCCGGATGTGCTGAGAATCCAGGAGGTGGAAGCTCCTGAGGTCGGTGATGAACATGTTTTAGTAAAGGTGCGGGCGATCGGCCTGAACTTTGCCGACATTCTTTGCAGAATCGGAGTCTACCCCAGCGTTCCTCACCCACCTTTCATCCCAGGACTGGAATTCTCAGGAACCGTCGAGCGCACGGGCTCCCACGTGAAAGGCTTCAAGAAAGGGGATCGTGTGGTCTCCTTCAGACGGCTTGGCGTTTACGCAGAATTTGTTTGTGTGCATCACTTGCAGGTGATGAAAATACCGGCCGGAATGGACTTCACAATAGCGGCTTCGATCGGAGTCACCTATCTCACTGCTTATCACGGACTGGTAACGCTTGCGAATATGCGAAGTGGGGAGAAACTCCTGCTCCATGCAGCGGCGGGAGGAGTGGGGACAGCAACGATCCAAATTGCAAGGCATCTGGGAGTCGAGATTTTTGGAACGGCGAGTTCAGCTGAGAAACTTCAAGTGGCGGAGCAACAGGGCATGCATCATGGCATCAACTATCGAACTGATGATTTTGAGCACGTCATCCGACAGAATACGCTTGGGTATGGCGTGGATGTTGTCATGGATTCGGTTGGAGGCACGGTCATGAGAAAGAGCTGGCGTCTTCTGGCTCCGATGGGTCGATATGTCTTGTACGGGTTCGCTTCGGTCACCGGCAAAAGAGGCCTGAACTATATGAAGGCGTTCAAGGAAATCACTGCGACGCCCGTGATCTTTCCTCCTCTCATCGTTTCGAAAAACATTGGCTTCTTTGGATTCAATCTGTATTTCCTGTTTCAAAAAATCGATTACCTGCGAAGTGCCTCGCAACAGGTGTTCGATTGGTACAAGAAAAAAATTGTGAGACCCGTTGTCGGAGCGACGTTTTCCTTTGACAGGATCGCCGAGGCGCATGCGCACATGCAGAGCAGAAAAAGCTTCGGCAAGGTTGTCATCGTCATGTGATGTTGCTCTATGAGCTCCCGGTCACCCAAATCCCGCATCATCGACCCGCAGTTTTTGCTGATGGCGTATAGCAACGGCTACTTCCCAATGGCGGATTCCAAAACCGGTGAGATCTGTTGGTTTTCACCCGACCCGCGTGCGATTTTTGAACTCAGTGAATTCAAAGCCCCACGAAGTCTCAAGCAGACTGTAAAAAAGAACATCTTCGAGATTCGGGTGAACAGCCGCTTTGAGGAGGTCATCAGAGCATGCGGGGGCCGGCATGAAACCTGGATTTCAGAAGACATTATTCAGACATATCTCGAACTTCATCGACTTGGATTCGCCCACAGCGTGGAAAGCTGGAAGCAGGGAACGTTGGCGGGCGGCCTTTACGGTGTGGCGCTCGGGGGAGCCTTTTTTGGGGAATCGATGTTTAGCCGTGAACGAGATGCGTCAAAGGCTGCTTTGGTGTTCCTCGTGAAGAGAATGAACGAGCGAGGATTTACGCTGCTGGATACGCAATGGGTCACTCCGCACCTGGCAATGTTTGGGGCGAAGGAGATTCCTCGTGCGGAGTATATGAAAAGACTTAAGGAAACTATTAAACTCAAATGTTCATTTAATTAATCTTTTGCTTTGCGTTCTTTGGGCCTTCTTCGCGCACTTTGCGGTTATATTTGACGAGAATAAAGATAACCGCAGAGGCCCCAAAGGAGACGCAAAGCCCGCAAAGAGAAGAACGATATGTCAACCCTCGCAACAGTTCCAGTCATAACGCAAACGAACTTTCCCGGATTGAAACTCAGGAATCGAGGCAAGGTCAGGGATATTTACGAGTTCAAAGATTCATTGCTGATTGTAGCAACCGACCGTCTCTCGGCTTACGATGTGATCATGGCGCAGGGCATCCCATTCAAAGGAAAAGTCCTCACGCAGATTTCGGAGTTCTGGTTCGAGCAAACGAAGGACATTATTCCCCATCACATCATTTCCACGATTGTCTACGACTTTCCGCCGGAGTGTAAACCATATTGGAAAGACCTCGAAGACCGGTCGATGCTTGTCAGGAAAACGAAACCGTTGCCCGTCGAATGCGTTGTGCGGGGATATCTTTCCGGCTCGGGATGGGAAGACTACAAAAAGTCAAAATCTGTCTGTGGAATCACCCTGCCCGACGGGTTGGTTGAATCATCGAAACTCCCCGAGCCTCTCTTCACGCCTGCGACAAAAGAAGAAGTCGGGAGGCATGATGAAAATATCCCGTTCGAGCGGATGGCCGGTATGGTCGGGAAAAACTTGGCCCGACGAGTGCGCAGTATTTCCATCAAGGTGTACGAGAGAGCCTCATCCATTGCTGAGCGGAAAGGCATCATCATCGCAGACACGAAAATGGAATTCGGCGTGGACGAGTACGGAGAACTGATCCTTATCGACGAGCTTCTGACCCCCGATTCGTCCCGGTTCTGGCCCAAAGACAAGTATGAACCAGGGAGGACACAGGAGAGTTACGATAAACAGTTTGTGCGGAATTACCTGCTTTCAATCAATTTCAACAAAAAACCGCCGCCGCCGAAGTTGCCGGAAGACGTTATTTTCAGGACATCCGGGCTTTATCTCGAGGCGCTGAAGAAACTGAGCGGCAAAGCCCTCGTCTGAGGTGGCTACGGAAAGCAGCCCGGCATGAATCCCCGGTTTCAAATCCTGGAACATCCCGCCGATGTGGGAATCGAAGCCTATGGAAATAGCCTTGAAGAGCTCTTTGAGAACGCGGCACATGGCCTTTTCTCGCTCATCTCGGTTCCGGAAGGGATCGGGATTGGTCAAAGGCTGCACCTCACATTGGACTCTACAGACTTGGAAAACCTCCTTGTTCGATGGCTCAATGAACTGCTGTATCTCTATGACGGGGAGAATTTTCTGACCGCCAAGACAGACGTGAGGAGCGTTTCTCAAACATCTCTTGAAGGATTCATCTTTGGAGAAACGTATAATTCGAAAAAACATGAATTGAAGCTCGATGTCAAAGCTATTACGTATCATCAACTGCAAATTGAAAACATCTCCGGCAGCTGGAAAGCCAGATTTTTTGTCGATGTGTAGATTCGATGCTTAAGAAACTCGACAAGTACCGATACATCGTCCCCAAGTCGTTTCGTGCCGGGATGAATGTGGAAGGGATGATCTACGCAGATGAAAACCTCATCGGGCAGATCGAAAAAGACCTGACGCTACAACAGGTGGCAAATGTTGCAACGCTGCCGGGTCTTGTCGGCCGCTCCCTCGCCATGCCCGACGCGCATCAGGGGTACGGATTTGCCATCGGCGGGGTCGCCGCATCGGACATGGAAAAAGGCATCATTTCTGCCGGTGGAGTGGGTTTCGATATCAACTGCGGAGTTCGTTTACTTGCGTCTGAGCTAAACCTCCCCGATGTCGAGTCACAAATTGACTCACTGTTGAACCAGCTGTTCCGCGACATTCCATGCGGAACCGGCAAGGCAGGATTGGTGGACCTTTCTTTTGAACAGCTCGATGAGGTTCTGGAGGATGGAGCACACTGGGCTGTAAGAAACAGTTTTGGAACGCAGGATGACCTGGTTCATATCGAAGAAACCGGTAAACTTCCCAACGCCGACCCTGGAATGGTCAGCGACCGGGCGAAGAAGCGCGGACGCAATCAATGGGGGACCCTGGGTTCAGGAAACCACTTCGTTGAGATTCAGTATGTTTCAGAAGTGTTCGATGA
>JANOGR010000193.1:0-1943 GCA_031406095.1 Ignavibacteriales bacterium | reverse complement strand
ACCGCTTTGTTGCCATCAAGGTTTTGCATAATTTCCTCTCGGAAAAAACCGACTGTTTGAAGAAGACAACAATGGCGAACCGTCCGTGGTGGGGCGCGTGGCTTTCAGTCCCGACTTTGGAACGGAATTCGGAACCTCGTTCTATTACGGCACGTACAACGTCTTCCGAATCGAAGCATTGGACGTTGACGACCGCAGGTCCCTCTCGTTCATTGCATTCGACGTGGAATATTCCGAATCATGGATAAATCTCCAGGCTGAATATGCGGCGAACAAGATAGAAATCCAGCCGTCGATGGTCGGCATTTTTGCTGAACGTCAGGACGGGTACTACGTGCAAGCGAATGTTCCGCTGATGTCGGGATTGCTGCCAAGGTGGGAGCGCTCAAAACTCCTGCTGGCTGTCCGCTACGATTTCATCGACTTCGACAAAGCCGTTGTCGGAGATGATCATCAACGGATAACCGTTGGTTTCAACTTGCGGCCCATTCAGGACACCGTACTGAAACTGAATTACGAGCAGAACTGGATACGAGACCGGGAGAATAATCTGGACAGGAGCGTGAGGATCCTGGTCAGCTTTGCCTCGTACTTTTGACCCTCCTCGTTGCATTTCTTCCCTTCTCTGTCTACCTTCTTTTGAATTTCCATGCGTAAAACTCCACTCATGATCCATATCGTGCCGGGCAAGTGCGACTTCTGCGGCTGCTGCGTCGGCGTGTGCCCGGAAGATGCCATCGAGTTGATGGAATCCAGGATTTCCATTATCGACGAGCGCTGCACAAATTGCAAAAAGTGCGTCTGGGCATGTCCGTGGGAGGTTATTGAGTTTCACAAAGACGGCGTCAAAGAGCTGCCGATCCAACAACCTTTGTTTTTGAATGAGCCTGGAGCTGGCAAATGATGAAGTGTGTTTGAGATGAAAGAATTGTATGACGTCATAGTTGTTGGAGCAGGGCCGGCGGGATCGACTGCGGCGAGGTATGCTGCGGCTGGTGGAGCCTCCGTGCTGATGCTGGAAAAGGACCGTGATGTTGGGTATCCGGTTCGATGTGGCGAAGCAGTGAGTCATGAAGGCCTGGTGCAATTTATTCAGCCGGACCAGAAGTTCATCGGCTCGACTGTGACAAAGTTCCGCATTGTGGTCCCGGACGGCAAATCGGTCGTTCCAAAGCTCGAGGGAATAGGATACGTGCTCGAACGCCGGATTTTCGATTACGAAGTGGCGAAACTTGCCGTAAAGGAAGGCGCGGATGTCATCACAAAAGCGTATGTCTATGATTTGCTGAAGAACGAAAAGGGCGAGGCTGTTGGCGTCAAGGCTCTCATAAAAGATCAGGAGGCTGAGATCCGTTGCAAGATTGTCGTCGCAGCGGACGGTGTGGAAAGCAGGGTAGGAAAGTGGGCCGGGATCGATACCACATGCCATATCCGTGACATGGAAAGCTGCGCTCAAATGACCCTCTCTGGCATCGAAGTGGAAGACGACATTCTGGATTTTTATTTTGGCGACGCGGTAGCTCCCGGTGGATATCTTTGGGTTTTCCCGAAGGGAAAGGACACAGCGAACGTTGGGATCGGGATCAGTGTAGAGAGTGCGAAGAACAAAGCCGCCATTAGATACCTTGAGGAGTTCGTGGACAATCGGTTTCCCAACGCAGCGGTGCTCACCCGGATCGCGGGCGGAGTCCCGTGCGCAAAAACGTGCGATGTGATGGTCAAGAATAATGTAATGCTCGTCGGCGATGCCGCGCATCAAGTCAACCCCACGTCCGGGGCGGGGATCATCAGCGGCATGATCGGCGGGATGATTGCAGGACTGGTTGCGGGGGTGGCGCTCAATACGAACAACATGGCACATCTGACCGAATACGAAAAACGCTGGCAAAAACGGCTGGGCTGGCGCCATGAAGTGTTCTACAAATTCAAGGAAGCGATTAACT
>JANOGR010000132.1:0-5763 GCA_031406095.1 Ignavibacteriales bacterium | reverse complement strand
CGACTGGAAACTTCTGCTCGTCACACCCTGTAAGAGTAACGAAGCAAAGACAGAGCAGCGATATAAATAGGGTTTTCATAGTTTCACAAGCAATGACACTCTGTGAACTCCGCCCAACGTTGTGAAAGCCGAATAACCGTAGTCGACATTGAGTGAGAGTGCATCGATGGAAGTAAACAGGCCAAGTCCTCCCGAAAACGATTGTTCGTCCACGTTCAGTTTGTACCCGGCGCGCAGGAACAATGTGTTCGACCAGAGATACTCAGCCCCAAAGCTCAGGTTTTCAGAGTTGTCATTCGGGTGATTCAGCTGGAGTGCGAGTGTCAGCGCATCCGATTCGTCCTTCATGGGCTCAAAAGCGAAGCCGAACTTGAATGCGGTCGGCGGAGAAAACTCCTGGAATTGCGAAATGGAGGGGCCACCATAAGGAGAGACGGTGCCGTTCGGCGACTGTTGATTTCCAAAATTTGATACGACGGCGGAAAACCGTGAGGTCCCTAACCCCGTCCAGTAGTACGTACCCACATCGACAACGAAGCCCCGCATGGAAATCGCGTCGAGCGTCTCTTCAACATAGCGTATCGTGCCGCCGAAACTGAATTGACTCGTCATCCTTCTTCCGTAGGACACACCGACAGCAAGGTCGCCGAAACGAAAGTACTGGCCGTTTCCAAAAGGCTGCACCTCCGTCGTGACGGGCATGTCATCAGTGTGCAACGAGGTGACCGAAATGCCGACAACATCATCCGGGGTCAGGTGAAACACTGCTCCCAGGAATTGATGCCGGACATCGACCAGCCAATTCGTGTGGCTCAGGACTATCTGATCGTCTGCGAACTGAGTGATGCCGGCGGGATTCCAGTACAGGGCTGTTGCATCGTTCGCAACAGCAATAAAGCTCTCTCCCATCCCCGCCGCCCGGGCTCCCACTCCAATCTTCAGAAATTGTAATGACGCCGTACCGGCTCGCTGGGCACCCAGCACGGGAACCAACTGACTTTGGGCTTCTCTTCCCCACAACGCCAAGACCATCATGACCAGGACTCCTCGTTGTGGCATTTGCTAGAACCTGACGCTTAAACCGAGTATGAGATTCCGGCCCGCCAGATATCGCGCTGGATTGAACGGATAAGGCGAAACGGGTGACTGAAGGTCGGGAAACAAGGGGTCATTCCAGCCTATCGGCGTCGGGTCGCCATATTCATAGGCTCGGCCTGTGACCGGATTAACAATACTCGAATTCTTGTTATTGAAGAGGTTCTTCACATTTGCCGATAGCACAAAACTCATTCCGAACGAGGAGAAATTCTTTTCGAAGTTCATATCTACCCAAAACCAATTCCCTCCTATTCCCGAAAGAATCTTGCTCCGATCCGTGACATACACTGGACGGCCGTTGATTAAGTAACTGTCCAGCATGGTTGGTGTGTAGCGCTTTCCCGACTGATAAAACGCCCGAACATACACTGAATAATCGTCCAGAATGCCCTCGCCAAATCCGAAGATCGGCTCTCCCTTGAGCACGTTGAAGGTGGCGCTGAGGTTGAGCTGAAAGGGTCTGTCCCACACAACGAAGTTCTCTTTGATTGTTTCGAAATCGTCTCCACGAGCAACAAGGAGTCCCTGGTCCGGCGTCGAACTCTTGCCTGTCGTGACAGAGTAAGAACCGGAGAAGTTTCCCCGGAACCACTGGCCAACCCGCTTCCTGTATTCCAGCTCGATTCCACGGGATCTCGCGTAATCCTGATTGACATATGTGACGAAGTTCCCCGTCGAAAGCCTTGATGTGGTAACTCGAGCCTGCTTAGTCGAAACGTAGTCGAAAATGTCCTTGTAGTAAGCAGTGAGCGTGAGAACATCATTATTGGTGAACTGAGTTTGAAGCCCGATCTCATATGAAACGGTCGTCTCTGGATCCAAATCAGGGTTACCGAATTTCTGGAATGTGGACTGAGCGTTCGCGGGGCTGAGTTTGGCATACACGAATTGGGGCTTCGGCCTTTTTGAGAAATGTCCGTACGAGAAGAACAACATTTGGTTGTCTGAAACCGGATGCGAAATCCCTATCCGGGGGCTGAGCCTCGCTTTCCACCGCCGGCCAAACATGGAAAATGTCTTGTTTCGGTAGTCTTCGCGGATCTGATCCGGAATCGTAATGACAGCAGGGTTTTCCACCGCCTCGTCCACATATGTTCCCGGCGACCAATAGTCAAAACGCAATCCAACATTCAGAATCATGCCGCTAAAAGTTATGTTATCCTGTGCGTAGAATGCTCCAAAGGCCGGCTTGACGTTGTAAATGTCGTTATTGAGGCCGAGAGTCCCGACCCAGGGCTGATAAATATCTACATTCTGCATTTCTTGAAACGTGGCTTCCAAGCCTGCCTTGAATTTGTTTTTCTCCGAAAAATGATTTGTTACATCCAGTTTCAATGTATTTTCGGCAACATAGTGATCATGCCAGGTAAAACCGTTTCCGTAATCGTAGAGACCGTCTCCAGGAATGACACCGACCGTGTCTTGCCCGAGATTGTAGTAGTCGATCGGGTATGTCACAATGTCTTTCGGCTCTCGGTATTCCGAGTAGTTCTTACCGTTTGCGTCAGCCCGGAGATTGGTGAAATACCGTGAAAGTTTCAGCTCGTAGAATAAGGTACTGGAGAGCGTATGCGTCAACGAGAGAGTGTGAATTTGATTGTTATGCGTGTACGTGAGTGCATCGTCGAGAATGTTTTCGAATTCGTACTGGTATCCGGGACTCGACTCCACGTATTCCAGATTGGTTTGAAGAGTCTGAGAGTTCTGATTGATAGCCACGGAGTGTGTGTACGAGTAGGACAACTTGGCCATGGGAGCCACCCTCCAAGACACTTTTGTCAGCCAAAACCAGTTATTGTCCTGTTTCGGGGCAAAGCGACTGTCATAAAAAGTCGAGGAGACCAATTGCCGGGCGGCTTTTTTCGTGAAGCCGTCGGAAAAGCCACCGTAAAAATTCGTGAAAAAAGTAATCGGCGTATTTGCTTCGCCTCCGAGAAGCGGCCACAGCAAACCGGTGAGCGGCTCGGGTCCACTCAGGGTAGCCTCGTAGATGTCCGAATTGAAGGCGTGGGCAACGTTCTCGGAGAAGCCAAAGTGGTCTCGTTTGTGTGAAAAGCTTCCCTGGTATCTCTGAGCGCCTTCTTTGAGTGAAACGTTCACAACGCCTGACGTTGCCTGGCCATATTCGGCATTGTATCCGCCTGTGATCACCTGTACCTCCTGAATTGCCTCTGTGCTTAGCTGAAGTCCGAACCCTGTGCCGGCAAGCGGGTCCTGTATCGAAATACCATCCAACAAATATGCGTTTTCGCTTGCCCGACCTCCGCGAATGTGAATTTCGTTGTCCGTCTGCACGACGCCAACTTGCTGCGTCACGACTTCCTTCACATTGGCGACAGCGGTGGATTTCAGATCCTCCGACGTGACGGAACGACGACTCGAAGTTTCCTCAAGATTGAACAAAGGCCTTTCCCCAACCACAAGGACTTCCTGGCCGATCGACAGGACTGTTTCCGTCATTTCTACGTTGATCGTCGTTTCCTTCGATTCTTCCACCTGCACATCGGTGCGTTGAATCGTCGTGTATCCGATAAGGCTCACTTCAACGGTGTAGCTTCCTGGCGATATGCCGCGAATGAGAAAGTTGCCCTCGATGTCAGATGATGCTCCAGAATAAGTACCTTTGACTTTCACATTCACGGCTGGCATCCCCTCGCGGGATTTGCCGTCCACGATTCTTCCTCGAATCATGCCTTTTTCTTGTCCCCACACATCGAGATGGAGCAACAGCAACAGCAACATGATTCCATTCAGGTTCCTCATGGTCATTGTACTCCAAATTCATCTTTGTAGACTTTTCGGAGAAACTGGGCGACTCTGACCGGAGGAATGCCAAACCGGTGCAGAAGGATTCCCATCAAGACAAATTTCGGTTGATCTGCATCCTTTACACCCATAATAGGTCGTCCAGTCCAACGGCTTGAAGATTGCATCCGATAAAGAACCCTTGCATCCACTTTAGGTAGCAGACCTCTCGGAAACGCGTACGCTGTCCCGAGCGTGTCACGAGTAAGTGTCGGGTAAGCGGGGTCGCCGCTCACGGAAACGACGGTGTCCCTTTGGAGCAGGATTATCGTGAAGGTGGCGCTTTCGAGATTGTCAATGGGAGCAAAATCAACAAGGCTTCCTTGTGCTTGAACGTTCTCTGGAAAACCCGACGTGAACAGAACTTTTCCCCCCGCCTTTTTGAATTCGGGCAGAGTAGACTGTGCGATATCGAGGCTCGGCGAATTATCCGAATACCAGAACACGTATTTAAACAGCTTGATGGTTTCTGTGAGCGTCGGATTAATTAAGGCAGGAACATAATCACCCCGTTTAATGGCGGTCGCACCTTTCTTGATATCGAGGATATCTTTCGTGCCCAGACGGCCACCGAGAAGAGTGTCGAACATCGCCTTATAAAACGGCGCTGACGCGTCCGTCGGTAAATAGTCATCAACAATGAGAAAATCCCTTTTGGGAACCTTTACGTACCACACTTTGCCGGTGTCCGGCATCCGGACCACGGGGCTAAACGCACCAGCGATATCTCTTGCCTTGAGAAAGAACGCGTGGTTCCCCTCGGTGAGTGAATCGTTTCTGTATGACGGAGGATCGGAGGCTGTCAGCACCCTGTTCCTGAACAACGTCACGCGATTGAAAGAACCCGGCAACTCCCGCCACGCTGTTGATCCCGAGGTATCGTCGAGAGCGTAATAAAACTTCTCGATCGTCTCGCTCCCGTCAAAATCCGTTGCGTTCCACTGGAAGGTCGCCACGGTGTACGTCGTTTCAGGGACGTTTGAGTTCAGGAGAAATGCGACACCGGGTGGAGAATTCCTGATGGGGTATTTCAAAGAGGCGGGTGTAGGATCGGATACCCCAAAATCGATGAAGGGCTCGCCTGAATCATACTGGCCATTTCCATTCACATCTGTAAACGGCTCCGGACCCCAACTCGTGGAAGCATCCCTCACGCCATTGCCGCCATTGTCGACCGCAGCAACAAAGAAGGAATATGTCGTGTCTGTCGTGTTAAGCCGTAAACCAAAGAGGCTGTCATTCTTTTCGGTGAACGACCAGGAAAGGCTGTCGAACGAAAAAATAAACCCGACAACAAATCCGTCAGAATCCACTCCCCACCACTGAATATGCTGCTGACTTGTCGTGCGGCGAAGCCAGCGCGAAGACGTCAACCGGGTGCTGCGGGAACTCGGGCTGGCGAATTTGATCGATGACGGGCTGGTCATCGAGGTGCTCAACAAGCTCGACCTGCTCGAGCCGGAGGCGCGCGCCGTGGCCGAGAACCAGGCCGCGCGCGATCCGCATCTCGTGCCGCTTTCCGCCTGGTCGGGCGAGGGGATCGACGGCTTGCTGCAGGCGATCGATGCACGTCTCGGCGCGCGCCGGAAGGTCGAGGAATTCGCCTTGTCGAGCTCGGACGGCGCGGCGCTCGCCTGGCTCTACCGCAACGGCCAGGTCCTGGCGCGCGCCGACGATGCCGAAGGGATCCGGCTGAAGGTCAGCCTGGCCCCGGCCGACTCAGCCCGTTTCGCTCATTTCCGCCGGCAGGGCGGCTGAAGGACAGCGGCCACCTCTTGTCGGCGGATGCCTGGCTCGGTCATTCTGTCGCGGAGGATTCGTTGCGCAGCGCAGCTGTCGCCCGATCCGTCGAAGGAGATC
>JANOGR010000123.1:0-9438 GCA_031406095.1 Ignavibacteriales bacterium | reverse complement strand
CAAAACCCATCTCAAAGCGAAAAATCCCAATGATCCGCTGCATGCAAAAAGAAGCACTGACCGCTTTCGATGAATGGGAAAAGAAAAACGACAAGATTGTATACTAACATGAAAGAGGCGGAAGGAGGGAAGATGTTTACTAAACGCCTGTTTGATGCAATGAGAAGATATTGGCAAAGAATGGTGAAGTGGAGCCTTGAAGTTGTCTTTGGCCGATAAGGCCGCCTTGCTTGACAAACACTCAAATACTCACTACCATTTTTCAGTTTTTCTTCCGTCGAGTCCTTCGATTTCCTAGAAAGGAAATATCATGCCCCGTATCGTGCGTGGTGGATTAATTCAGTGTAAGCTGGCTGAATCGGCCGAGCAGCCTATCGAAAAGATCAAGAAAGCCATGGTGGACAAGAACGTCGGCTTCATTGAAGAAGCGGCCAAGAAAGGCGTTCAGCTTCTCTGTATGCAAGAATTGTTTTACGGGCCCTATTTCTGCGCGGAGCAAAAAACGAAATGGTACGCCATGGTGGAAAGAATTCCCGATGGGCCGACCGTAAAGCTCATGCAGGACCTCGCGAAAAAGCACCAGATGGTCATTATTGTGCCCATCTATGAAGAAGAAATGACCGGCGTGTATTATAACACCGCGGCGGTGATCGATGCGGATGGCAAGTATCTCGGTAAATATCGGAAGCACCATATCCCGCAGGTTGACCCGGGATTCTGGGAAAAATTCTATTTCAAGCCGGGGAATCTCGGTTATCCTGTTTTCAAAACACGCTATGCCGACGTCGGTGTGTACATCTGTTATGACCGGCACTTTCCCGAAGGTGCCCGCGTGCTGGGTTTGCACGGGGCGGAGATTGTTTTCAACCCTTCGGCCACCGTTGCGGGACTCTCTGAATACTTGTGGGAGCTCGAACAGCCAGCCCACGCCGTCGCAAATGGGTATTTCGTCGGTGCGATCAATCGGGTCGGCACAGAGCCGCCGTGGAATATCGGCGAATTCTACGGCAAGAGTTACTTTTGCAACCCGAGAGGAAAAATCATCGCACAGGCAAGCCGCGATAAAGACGAACTCGTCGTTGCAGACCTGAATTTTGACATGATCCAGGAGGTTCGCTCCGTTTGGCAATTTTACCGGGACCGCAGGCCGGAATCATACAAGGAACTTTCCCAGGCAGACTGAATGTCGCCTGCAAACCGTTAACTCCTTTAAATACAAACTGACCTATGCTTTCCTCTCAAGAAGTTATTGATATCACTGCCCGCAACACGTACGGTACCTGGCGATTCCAGAAAGGCTGGAAGCCGCTGCACATCGTCGATGCCGAGGGCTGCTATTTTATTGATGCCTCCGGCAAAA
The DNA here is from genome assembly GCA_031406095.1 of Ignavibacteriales bacterium. Classification (GTDB taxonomy): domain Bacteria; phylum Bacteroidota; class Ignavibacteria; order UBA10030; family UBA10030; genus JANOGR01. The sequence continues at coordinate 8,078 of JANOGR010000123.1, read as the reverse complement.
AGTATCTTGATTTTTCCTCGCAGTTAATGTGCGTCCAGCTCGGACACAAGAATCAGGCGGTCATCAAAGCAATCGAAGAACAGGCGCGGAAATTGCCGTACATCGCCCCTGGTTACGCGACCGATGTCCGGGCTGAGCTGAGCAAAATGCTGCTGGAGGTGCTTCCTAAAGGACTGGAAAAATTCTTTTTTACAACATCTGGCACTGAAGCCAACGAGGCTGCGTTCAAGATTGCACGGATGTTCACCGGAAAAACGAAAATCATAGCCCGGTACCGGTCCTACCACGGATCAACGATGGGTTCTATTGCGGCGACCGGTGACCCGCGCCGGTGGGCCTCGGAACCGATGAGCAAAATCCCGGGAGTCATTTTCGGACCTGAAGTCAATTGCTACGACTGTCCGCTCGGGCATAGTTATCCGGATTGCGACATCGCCTGCGCTGATTATCTGGAGCACATGATTGAAAATGAAAACGATGTGGCTGCCGTGGTCGTTGAACCCATCGTCGGTACCAACGGCGTTCTTGTCCCGCCAAAGGAATACATGCCTCGCCTGCGTGAGATCTGCACGCGCAACGATGTCCTCCTCATCGCCGACGAGGTCATGAGCGGCTGGGGACGAACGGGCAAATGGTTCGCGATGGACCACTGGGACGTCCAGCCGGATATTCTCGTAACGGCCAAAGGAATCACGACTGCTTACGTTCCCCTCGGCTTATGCGCAACGACCATGAAGATCGCCTCTTACTTTGACGACCATTTTTTCTCCCACGGCCACACCTACGAAGCTCATCCACTGACGCTCGCCCCGGCCATCGCCGCGATCAACGAGTACAAAAGACTCAACCTCATTGAACGCGCCCGCGAAATGGGCGACTACATGGGCAAAAAACTGAGCGAGCTGAAATTCAAGCATCCTTCTGTTGGCGATGTGCGAGGACTTGGCTTATTCTGGGCTGTGGAGATCGTGAAGAACCAGAAGACGAAGAAGTATTTCAACACAAAAAAGGACAAAGTGAGTGGGGTTCCTGCCATGGTGGAGAAAATCGCCGCCGATATGATGAAAAAAGGAGTGTTCATTCAGGCCTGGGTCAGCCATTTTGTGATAGCACCGCCTCTGATTGTTACAAAAGCGGAAGTGGATCAAGGAGTAAAAGCGTTGGACGAATCGTTGGTTCTGGCAGATGCTGAAGTGGAAAAGTGAATAATGTCATTGCGAGCGTAGCGAAGCAATCTCACCTAGTTCACGGTGGGATTGCTTCGGCGAAAATCGCCTCGCAATGACAGGTAGGAATAGTAATGAAAAATATAGCCCCGAAACTCAGCCCCCAGGATTACGAGGACAACTTCGCGGAGCTCCACCCCGCCTTTATGCCCAACTCCGCTGTAGCCGAGGCTAACCGTTGCCTGTATTGTTTTGATTCTCCGTGCATGAAAGCCTGCCCCACGCACATCGATATATCCACGTTTATCAAAAAAATCGCAACGGGGAACCTCAAAGGTTCTGCCAAGACAATCCTTGAATCCAACTGGATAGCGCTTACCTGCGCGAAGGCTTGTCCCGTGGATGTGCTGTGCGAAGGCGCGTGTGTCTACAATGAGCAGGGGGAAGAACCGATTCTGATCGGGCGCCTTCAACGCTTCGCGATGGACCGTTATTTCGAGCAGGGCATGCCACCGCTCTTCACACCTGCGCCGAAGAACGGGAAATCAGTTGGAATCATCGGGTCTGGCCCGGCCGGGTTGGCCTGCTCCGCCGAGCTTGCACTCATGGGTTACGACGTCATCATCTATGAAGCAAAAGAGAAAGCCGGCGGGCTCGACACGTGGGGAATCGCTCCGTACAAAATGACTCAACGTGACAGCCTCAACGAAGTCAAACTCGTAGAGAGCCTTGGCGTAACGATCAAAACGAAAACCAGGGTGGGCAAGGAAATTTCCATTGATGAAATGGAGAAGAAACACGACGCCATCTTTGTGGGAGTTGGATTGGCATCCCCGACCCGCCTGGGAATACCCGGCGAGAACCTTGAAGGCGTGGTAGATGCGCTGGATTTTATCGACGACGTGACCACCAGAAAATGGAAATCGATCGATGTAGGCAAATGGATTGCCGTGATCGGCGCGGGGAACACAGCGATTGACGCGGCGACCGAAGCAAAACGGTTGGGCGCCGAACAGGTGTACATGGTTTACCGCCGGAGCGAGAAGGAAATGCCGGCATACGAATTCGAATTCGAGCTTGCCAAGAATGACGGAGTGCAATTCTTGTTTCAAACGGCGCCGAAACGCATCATTGGCAAGAAACACGTCGAAGCCCTCGAGTGCATAAGGATGAAACTTGGAGCACCCGACAAAGACGGACGAAAAAAGCCAGTTCCTGTCCCCCGGTCTGAGTTCAAATTACCTGTGGATATGGTGATCAAGTCTGTCGGCCAGAATATCGAGGACTCGTTTCTCTCCCAAATACCGAATCTCAAAACAAAAAACGGAATGGTGGTTGTCGATCAACAAACCTACCAGACGACAAATCCGAAGTATTTTGCGGGCGGCGATTGCATCAACGGCGGCAAGGAAGTCGTGAACGCCGCCTACGATGGCAAGCGGGCAGCTCATGGTATCGACAGGTTTTTCTTCAGTAAGTGACGAGGTGATGTATGGTTGACTTGTCAATTAATTGCGGCGGAATAAAGTCCCCGAACCCATTCTGGCTTGCGTCAGCGCCGCCTACGAACTCTGCATACCAGGTATGCAAGGCATTCGAAGCGGGGTGGGGCGGAGCCGTCTGGAAAACGATCGGCGAACCCGTGATGAATGTGTTCAATCGATACGGAGCCGTCGATTACAACGGCCAGAAAATTCTGGGTTTGAATAACATTGAGCTGATCAGCGACCGCCCGATTGAAACCAACCTGAAGGAAATCTCTGAAACAAAGAAACTCTGGCCCGACCGCGCCGTGATTGCCTCACTCATGGTCGAGTCAAAACGGGAGACCTGGCAGGATATCGTCAAGCGTACGATTGATACCGGCTGCGACGGCATCGAGTTGAACTATGGCTGTCCTCACGGCATGAGCGAGCGCGGGATGGGCGCCGCAGTGGGGCAGGTGCCTGAGTATTGCGCCATGATTACCGAGTGGGTCACGGAAGTTTCCACAATCCCTGTTTTGGTGAAGTTGACGCCCAACGTGGGCGATATCCGATTTCCTGGCAGGGCCGCGAAAAAAGGTAAAGCGAACGGAATTTCACTCATCAACACGATCAACACCATTATGGGCGTGAATCTCGATACACTCGAGCTCCAGCCATCAGTCGACGGCAAGGGCGGCCACGGAGGTTATGCGGGTCCAGCGGTGAAGCCCATCGCCCTGAACATGGTGTCACAAATCGCTATCGACCCCGAAATCAAGCTGCCAATTTCTGCCATGGGAGGCGTGTCGACGTGGAGGGACGCTGCCGAATTTATTCTTCTGGGCGCCACGAGCGTTCAGGTGTGCACGGCAGTCATGCACTATGGCTTCCGAATCATCGACGACATGGTCGAAGGCCTGACAAACTGGATGGAGGAAAAAGGCTACCGGTCGCTGGATGATATTCGGGGAAAATCTTTGAAATGCATCGCTGATTTCGGCAACCTGAACCTTCTTTACAAAACAACAGCCCGCATCGATGAATCCAAGTGTATTCAATGTAATCTGTGTTACATCGCTTGTGAAGACAGCGCCCACCAGTGCATCGATATCAATCCGAAAGAGAAACGAAATAACGGCAACACACTGATGATCAATCAGCCCAAAATTCGTGAAAATGACTGCGTCGGGTGCCAACTCTGCTTCATCGTCTGTCCGGTTGAAGGTTGCATTTCTATGGTGAGAACTGACGACGGAAGTGTAGCAATGACCTGGAATGAATTGATGAAGCAACTGCCGCAACCCGTCACGTGGGAAGCGCTGAGGCAATTTCAGCACAAACATGGAATTGAAATACACTAATTGTAAAGACGGGTAAGAGACTTCATACGATGTGAACGCCTAAAATTCTCATGAACTTTCCAAAATTCTAATATCCGAACATGTCAATTCTCATCAAAAATGGCCGCGTCATCACAGCCGAACAAGATTACGTCGGCGATGTGTATATCGAGAAAGACAAAGTAACGACCATAGGCACAAGCCTGAAAGTGCAGGCCGACAAGACCATCGATGCTTCCGGCAAGTATCTTATTCCAGGAGGCATCGACGTTCATACACACATGGACTTGCCGTTTGGCGGAACCTCGTCCTCTGATGACTTCGAAACCGGTACCATCGCTGCCGCACACGGCGGAACAACCTGCATCGTCGATTTTGCCGTGCAGTCGAGGGGGACGAGCATGCGCCAGGCCCTCGAAACGTGGCTGAGAAAATCCGAGGGCAAAGCAGCCATCGATTTCGGCTTGCATATGATTCTCACCGAGCTCCCCGACGACTGGCTGCCCGAAATGGACGCGCTGGTAAAACATGAAGGAATCACGAGTTTCAAAATGTTTACGGCCTATCCCGGTGTCTTCATGGTGGACGATGCAACGATTTTCAAGGCCATGAAGCGCACGGCAGATAACGGCGGCCTGATGTGTATGCATGCAGAAAACGGCGGCGTGATCGACATGATCGTGAAGAAAATGCTGGCAGAGGGGAAAACCACGCCGAACGTCCACGCCCTTTCCAGGCCCGCAACGGCTGAGCAGGAAGCGACGCATCGAGTGATCGCATTGAGTGAAATGGCCGGCGTTCCTGTCTATGTCGTCCACGTGTCTTCGCATTTGGCGATGGAGCAAATTCGGGAAGCTCGCAGCCGGGGACTGCCAACATACGGCGAGACATGTCCGCAATATTTGTTTCTCGCTTATGAAGACTATGCGGACGGCAGTTTCGACGGCGCCAAGTACATCTGTTCTCCACCGATTCGCGAGCGCTCCAACCAGGAATTCCTCTGGAAGGCTCTTCGGGACGATGAACTCCAGGTAGTTTCAACCGACCATTGTCCGTTTTGCATGAAAGAAGGATTCAAAGGTTTGCCGATGCAAAAAGAGCTTGGCAAGGGCGATTTCAGCAAGATCCCCAATGGGCTTCCGGGAGTTGAGAATCGCCTGCATTTACTGTATGAAGGAGGTGTGGTGAAGCGCGGTTGGAGCATGAACCGTTTCGTGCAGCTTGTGTCGACAGCCCCGGCCAAACTGATGGGCCTCTTTCCCCGTAAGGGCACGATTGCCGTGGGGAGCGATGCCGACCTTGTCATCTGGGATCCCAAGCGCAAACACACGATCACCGCCAAGACGCACTTCATGCGCGTGGATTACAATCCGTACGAGCAAATGACGGTGAGTGGATCGCCGGCGGTTGTCATGTCGCGAGGAAGGATCATTTTCGAGGGAGACAAGTTTCTCGGAAAAGCCGGCGATGGCCAGTTTGTGAAGCGGGGGCAGTACAATTTAATTTAAGTTCATCGGATAAATCCAACAATGGAGGTGAGTATGAAGAAAATAAGGGCGTTTGCTCTTGCGGTAGCGATGCTAGCGTGGTTTTCCTCGCTCGATTCACAGGTTAAACACGGGCACTCGAAAGGAGAGCTCGAGGAAGTTGGCGAAGTACATTTCTCGATATCCTCCGACCGTCCTGAAACACAGGAAGAATTTAACCGTGCTACGGCGATGTTGTACTCGTTCGCTTATCCACAAGCGAGGAAGGCCTTTTACGACCTGACGATGCGGGATCCGAAGTGCGCGATGGCGTATTGGGGAATTGCCATGAGCTATTTCCATCCTATCTGGCAGGAAGTGCCGACTCCCGAGGACGTGAAGACGTCACTGAAAGCGATTCGGAACGCAAAATATGTCGGCATCAAGACAAATCGCGAAAAGGACTATATCGCCTCCATAGAAGCATTTTATATGGAATCGGATAGCATCGACTACCCGACTCGGGTCCTCAATTATGAAAAAGCGATGGAGCAAATGGTCCTACGCTACCCCGATGACGACGAAGCAAAGGTTCTCTATGCCCTTGTGCTTGATGCAACTGCTCTCAAAACGGATAAAACGTACGCGAAGCAAAAAAAGGCCGGAGAACTTCTGTTAAAGGTGTTTGCAAAACAACCAAACCATCCCGGTATTGTGCACTATATCATTCACGCGTACGATTACCCACCACTCGCCGAATTAGGTCTGAACGCAGCCCGGAAATACGCGAAGATTGCGCCGTCCGTTCCGCACGCACTCCATATGCCATCCCACATCTTTGTGAGACTTGGACTGTGGGAGGATAACATTGCAACAAACATCGCTTCGGCAAACGCTGGACTGGAATTGGCAAGAACGGCTGACCCGGCAAATAGTTCATTCGATGCGCTTCATGCATGGGATTATATGACGTACGGCTATCTTCAATTAGCTCAGGACAAGAAAGCAAAGGAGGTGGTCGAAATGGCCGGGGGAGTGCTCAAAATCGACAGGTCGAATTTTGCGGCAGCGTATGCTCTGGCTGCAATTCCGGCTCGTTATGCGCTTGAACGCAAAGATTGGAGCGCTGTCGCCTCGCTGAGTCTGCATCCAGAAAATTTTCCCTGGGATCGTTTTCCCATGTTCGCTTCTCTAACGTATTTTGCGAAGGCACTCGGAGCGGCGCGTGGCGGAAATGTCGCAGCCGCACACGTCAACATTGAAAAGCTCCGATCGCTTCACCAAAGGACACTTGAGGCAAAGGATAACTACTGGGCCAATCAGGTTGAAATTCTCGTTCAATCAGCCACGGCGTGGGCTCTGCTCGCAGAAGGGAAAAACGACGAAGCGGTGAAGATGATGCGATCGGCTGCTGATATGGAGGATGCATCCGACAAGAATCCTGTGACGCCGGGCTCTCTTGTTCCACAGCGGGAACTTCTTGGTGATCTTTTGCTTGAGTCGAAAAATCCGCAGTTGGCGTTGGCTGAGTTTGAGGCTTCGCTCGCAATTGCAAAAAACAGGTACAATAGTATTGCGGGCGCGGCAAAAGCTGCTGAACAATCGGGAAACCGGGAAAAAGCAAAGTCTTACTACTTGAAATTGGTCGAGCTCTGCGCTAAAAGCGATACTCAGAGGCCGGATGTTGAAAAAGCGAAAGCGTTTTTGGCTGAACGATAAGCAACTGTATAATGAGTGGATCGCCGGCGCTTGTCATGTCGCGTGGAAGGATCATTTTCGAGGGAGACAAGTTCCTCGGAAAAGCCGGTGACGGTGAATTCATCCGACGGGGACAATACAATCTTCTGTAAAACCACGCCCGGCCGCACGCCACCATTCAGATCCCCGTGCTGCGAAGTCTTCCTCCGGGAGGCTGTTTGCGCGGGAGTGATGTGGGCAGGTCTCTTCTCCTCCTCATTCAATTCGGCGCGACCTGGCCCAACCGATTGCCCGACACCGACCGCAACATCCCTGAAAAGCGTCTTGTGAGTCTCACATCGATTCCCCGAGCTCCTTCAACAAAGAACGCCACAACTCCGACGCCCTCTCGCGGCGAGCTTCTGACATTTATCCTGGAGCTCGTTCTTTACGGATTGCTGTCAATCGTTATGGTTCAGGCCTTGCAGTACTATTGGCAGGATTCTTTAAAACCAATGCCAACGTTGTTGTGGATCTTTCGCACCGTTGAGCTGTATTTGCACGAAGGAGGGCATTTCATCTCCAGTCCATTCGGCGAAACGCTCATGATTTTCGGGGGCTCTTTCTGGCAAATCATGTTTCCTTTTCTTCTGTTTCTTTTTGCCCTTCGAGATCGGTCAAGAATTGCCGCATTCCCCTTGTTTTACACAGGTCTCTCCACGATGGACGTCAGCTACTATGCCCGTGATGCGATGTTCCGCATTCAGCCGCTGATCGGCGGAATGCACAAGAACATGCATGATTGGTTTCGACTTGCTATCCGGTGGGAGCTTCAGGATGACATGGAAACAATCGCCGACACACTCTATTACACCGGAGCTCTTTGTTGTACTGGAGCTGTGGGAGCGGGGCTTTTTCTTTCGATAAAAAGCTATTTCAGGCCGATAGTTCAGGCAACGGGAG
>JANOGR010000090.1:0-6039 GCA_031406095.1 Ignavibacteriales bacterium | reverse complement strand
GAAATTTTCTAAACTGTCAGGAGCTGTTTCCGACAAGTGGTTCCGAGTTTCTTGAGCAACGTTCCCAGATGCTCCTGCTCCTCCTCGCTGAGGACGGAGCCAATCTTCGCAACGAATTCTGCATGCTGTGCAAAAATCTTCTGAAAGAGTTTTTTGCCTTTCGGCGTCAAGCCCACAATGTATGCCCTCCGGTCCTCCCTGCTTGTCGTTCGCTTGGCCAACCCCAGCTCCTCGAGGTTATCCACTACTACTGTCATGTTGCCGCCGCTGACCAGCTGTTTCTTACACAAGTCGCCGATGATCATCGGGCCAAGGTGGCCGAGCGTTTCAAGCGCTCCAAACTGCGGCTGTGTGAGACCGAACGAGCGGATGTGGTCGGCCGTGAGCTTGTTAAACGTCGAAAACGCTCTGGCGAGTTTCACCCACATCGTGAGCGCCGCATCGGCTTTGGGGCCATATTGCCTGGTTGTCTTCATTTTATTTTGAATTTGAATAGTTTAAATTTAATATAAATAACCTCACTTGTCAAGTCTTTCCTTCTGAGTTCGCGTGGCGATCCTTAGTCGGTTTTGAGGCTGCTGAGGAATTCCGTGGCAACGTTCACCCGGTCCTTAGGGGAAGTTGTGGGGAGGAGAACTGTCTGCAATTGAAGGTCCGCCCCGACCTGACGAAGCTGGGGTTTGTTCGACTTTAATCGGGCCATTTGCTTCACGAGCTTCTGAAACGGGGGATCTTCGGAATTCTTTCCTTCGTAGAAATCCTGTATATCCTTCGGGGGGAGCGTGAGGATGAGGTTGTTTCCGTTGAGTTCGACTTAGACAAAACCGATTGAATGTGCAGCAATCTTGAGTTCCACCGCCTGCAAGAGGTTTTCTACTTCTTCCGGATATTCTCCAAACCGATCTCTTAATTCCGTGCGCATGGATCGGAGTTCCTGTGCATCCGCGGCCCGGTAAAGCCTTCGATACACATCGAGCCTTTCGGTGTCCGATTCGATGTAGAGGTCGGGGATGATGCTCTCCATATCCACGTCCACGGTTGTCTCCAGCTTTTGCGGCGCCCGTTCTTCTCCTTGTTGAATACCAAATTCATTTTCCTTCAATTCGGCCACGGCTTCTTCAACGATTCGCTGATACAGCTCAAACCCCATTTCTTCGATGAACCCTGATTGCTGCGCACCCAGAAGGTTTCCTGCCCCGCGAATCTCCATGTCGCGCATGGCGAGGTTGAACCCGGATCCAAGCTCGGTGAACTCCTGAAGCGCCTGCAGCCTCCGAAGTGCATCTTTCGGCAACGAAGTGATCGGCGGAGTAAGCAAATACGCGAAGGCCCTGACGTTGGAGCGGCCGACCCTTCCCCGAAGCTGGTACAGCTCCGCAAGGCCAAACCGGTCCGCCCGATTTATGATTATCGTGTTCACGCTCGGAATATCGATGCCGGATTCGATGATTTTCGTGCAAAGAAGGACGTCATACTTCTTCTCGAGAAAATCAAGCATCGTGCGTTCGAGTTCGTGCCCTTTCATTTGTCCGTGTGCGACATGAAAACGGGCCTCCGGAATATGTTCCTCGAGGAGCGTTTGCATATCCCCGATGTTCTGGATGCGGTCGTGGATAAAATAGGCCTGGCCGCCCCGATGAATTTCCTTGAGAATGGCTTCCCGGATCAACGAAAGGTCAAACTGTGCGATTTCACTGATTATCGGGAGCCGGTTACGGGGGGGTGTGTTGATGAGGGAAAGATCTCGTGCCCCCATCAGCGAGAACTGCAGCGTCCGCGGGATAGGCGTGGCAGTGAGTGTCAGCGTATCGACGGAAGCCTTCAGCTGCCGTAGCTTTTCCTTGGAAGCCACGCCGAAACGATGCTCTTCGTCGATGATGAGCAATCCCAGGTTCTTAAATCGGACATCTTTCGAAATCAGCCGGTGCGTCCCAATGATAATATCGAGACCCCCATCGAAGAGGTCGTCAATGACAGCTTTCTGTTCCTTCCGCGACTTGAAACGTGATATGGAGTTGATTCGCACGGCGTAACGCCCCAATCTGTCGAGAAAGGTCTGATAATGCTGCTGTGCCAGAATCGTAGTCGGCACGAGGATGGCAACCTGTTTGCCGTCCATAACCGCTTTAAAGGCTGCGCGAACAGCAATTTCCGTTTTCCCAAACCCTACGTCGCCACATACGAGCCGGTCCATCGGAGCGTGGCTCTCCATGTCGACCTTGACCTCCAGGGTCGTTTTTGCCTGGTCGGGTGTGTCTTCATAGGTAAACGAGGCTTCCATTTCCTTTTGCCAGAGAGTGTCGGGCGAGAATGCAAAGCCTTGTTCAAGCTTCCTGCGTGCATAAAGGCGGATGAGGTCGCGTGCAATCTCTTTGATCTTTTTCCGAACGCGGGATTTCAGGCGCTCCCAGTCCGGGCCCCCAAGCCTCGTCAGGGTAGGAAGATGGCCTTCCTTTGAAGAGTACTTCTGAACACGATTGACATAATTCAGGTTCACATACAAAATGTCGTTTTCGGCATACATCACCTTCATGACTTCCTGTTCAACATTGCGTACCCGAAGTTTTTGGAGGCCTGCGAACTTTCCAATGCCATAATCCACATGTACGACATAGTCTCCGCGCTTCAGCTGTTTCGCGTCTTTCTGAGTTATCCCCTTGAATCTTGTACGTGTTCCCGAACCCCTACGCTTTCGCCGCCCAAATACCTGATGCTCGGCGATGACTGCAACTCGGGCCGGCGGGTACACAAACCCTGAATGGAACGTCTCGGGGAGAAATTCGTAGCTTGCGGGAAGGGATGCTGTTTCCATGTTCCCGTTTTCACTTTCTTCGCCCTCACCAGCCGCCAGAATGACTTCGGTTTCCATGAGCTCTTTGAGTCGCACGGCCTCTCCCTTCGTGTCGCATCCGATGTAGGTCGTATAATTCTCTGAAGTGAGTCTGGCAATGAAGTTTCGCAGAATCTGAGCGCTCCCGTTGAAGACCGGCTGGGAACAGCTTTGGAATTGGATTTCCGAAACACTCCGGTCCAGGGATGAATCAATAATGCAGGTGAATTTTTGAGAGCGTATCTGGATCTCTTCCCACGAAAGGAGGTTTTCGACACCTTCGGTGTGGAGATCGCCAATCTCCTTTTGAATCAGAGAAGGTTCTTCGATGAAAACGACGGCCGAATCAGGCAGGAAGTCAAAGAGCGAAGACAATGCATTTTCCGAGAGGTTCGGGCTGATGGTCGCCGATTGAAGCTCCCGGATCGACCGTTGCGACAAAACATCAAACTCGCGAATTGACTCGATCGTGTCTCCCCAGAATTCGAGCCTGAGCGGATGATCCCCCGTAAATGGGAACACATCGAGAATGCCGCCCCGGACTGCATAGTCTCCGCATTCTTCTACAAAGTCCTTTTTCTCGAAACGGAGCGTCGTGAGTTGTTGGAGAAGCCCGTCGAATGAAAATTCCTTCCTGGATTCCAGTTTGAGAAGACTATCATTGAACTGTGCCGGGGAAGGCACCTTCGTTGCCACGGCTTCGGCTGAAGCAACTAGAATGACGGCTTCCCCGGCGTTCAAGCTTTTAAGCGCTTCAACCCGGGCTGCCGGAGAAGACAGGTCGAGCAACTTTGCCTGGTGCGTTACCCCGTGGCCGAACGTACGGACGAACTGCTCGCCCACCAGAAGGGAGCAATCGTCCGAAACCTCTTCAGCCTTGTCGTCGTCAGGAACAAGCACAACGACAGGCTTCCTCCTTTGCTTAAATGCAAAAGCGGCAACAAGGGAAACCATGGAGCCTCCGATCCCTGTGACGGGTACCTGTATCGAACCCGAATGGGCCAGCCTTCTGCGGAGTTCCTCGAAAGGCTCCGTTGCATAGATTGTCGACATCAACTGTTCGATCACAGCGCTTTCAACCCGGGTTCTTGTTTTTTTGAGAAAAAACACTTCGCCCCTCCCGCGACGAGTTCGAGCAACGTTGCAGGAAGGGTCCATCAAAAAATATCCAAATTGGGCTGAAAAAGCAATTGATTGATTTGCTTCTGCAGGGTAAATCGGCTAATATCGTTTCAACATCTCATTTTTGAGGAAAGCGCGTATGCCTTTGTTTATACCGTACCAATACACTTACGTAGACGAAGAAACTCAGCTCCGGCGTGCGACAGAATTTTTGGAGCTTTGTCAGCGTCGTCGGACTATCCGGGATTTCTCAGACAGACCTGTCCATCGAGAGTTGATCGAATTGGTAATAAAAACCGCCGGTACTGCCCCCTCCGGGGCAAACAAGCAGCCGTGGCGTTTTATCGTCGTTACGGATGCGGACTTGAAACGCGAGATTCGCGTTGCTGCTGAGGCGGAGGAAAAAAAAAGTTATGATCGCCGCATGCCGCAAGAATGGTTGGATGACCTTGCTGTGCTCGGAACTGATTGGCATAAGGAGTTTTTGGAAATTGCGCCGGCTTTGATCGTCGTGTTTGCGATTCAATATGAGCAGCAAGGAGAAAGGATAAGGAAGAATTATTATGTAAAAGAATCGGTCGGGATCGCAGTTGGATTTCTCCTGGCAGCTCTTCACCATGCAGGACTTGTTTCGCTCACTCACACGCCCAGCCCGATGGATTTTCTCCAGAAAATCTTGAAGCGCCCCGAGAATGAGAAGCCCTATTTGCTGATTCCTGTAGGCTACCCCAAAGATGGAGCTGTCGTCCCGGACATCGGCAGGAAACCTTTCCATGAGATTTCGACGTGGAAATAATCTTGCAAATTCGGTCTTGATACTCTATATTTGACCCCGTCTCGCCCCCGGCGAACCGCATGACCGAACAATCCCCGAAGGTTCTCCGTTACGGCTACAAGTTTCAATTCGACGACGCCGTTGAAAAGAAATTTGAAGTCCTGCTGCATTCAGAAACGTTGGAGCTGCTTCACAGTCCCAACCCCAACCCGCCTCCCTGGACGAAGCTCAAATTCAACCAATGTGAAAACTGTCCGTTGAGCGATGCGACGGAATATTGTCCGGTTGCTCTGAACCTCTCTTATCTCATCGATGAATTCAAATTCTCCACCTCGCACGACAAGACATGGGTCGTTGTCGAATCGCCCGAGCGGACATACGCGCAGGAAACCTCGGTGCAGGATGGCCTGAGCTCGATCATGGGAATTTACATGGTCACGAGCAATTGCCCGATCCTCGACAACCTGCGTCCGATGGCACGTTTCCATTTGCCGTTTGCGAGCGCCGTTGAAAGCGTGTACCGGTCCGTGTCGATGTATTTGATGGCGCAGTATTTCAGGTTCAGGCGCGGGGAGCAGACGGACTGGACTCTGGAGAAACTGCTCGACGTCTACAAGGAAATCGCCAAGGTGAACAAGGGTCTTTGGAACAGGCTATCGAAAGCCTCGGGGTTCGATGCGAACGTGAATGCGCTGATTGTGCTTAACACTTTTGGCGATGCCGTACGCTTTTCTTTAAAAAAGGACCTCGACGACATCGCCAAAATATTCTCATCGTATTTCGATAAGAAAAAGTGACTTTCCCGTGGGAATACCCCTTGAGTCCTCGTCATTCCATGACCGGCAGCACATCATTTAGAAATGGCAGAGAGCATTTCTTGCTTCTCTAACACTTTTCTTTTATTATGCTGTCCCCCATTTCGACAACCATCCACTTTCTTTGGAGGCATCTCATGAAACGATTTTTTTATACGGCACTGCTGACATTCGTCGTGCCAGGGCTGACATTGTTGTATGGCCAGCAAGCCGGTGACAAAAGTCTCCAGGAGACGCTGAAGGAGCTCTCGGAAGCCGCTGCCAAGTCGTATGTTTCTCCGATTGTTTCCGGCTTCGGTTCCAATCTCAACTCGGGCTGGTTCCATCGGGCTCCGCGGGCTACGATGTTTGGGTTTGACCTGGAGTTTGGTATTGTTGGTATGGCTACGTTTTTTCCTAACGATGCGAAAACTTTTGCTTCGAGCGGCGCTTTCCGTTTCACGACAGCACAAGCAATAGACCTGGCGCAAAAGTCCGCACCCACTGCGCCTGTTCTG
>JANOGR010000081.1:0-4735 GCA_031406095.1 Ignavibacteriales bacterium | reverse complement strand
GAGCATTGAACGCACCATCAGTCTCCTGAAGCGGATTCAAATCGAGCAGAAGTTTGACGAAGTAAGAAAACGGTCGGAAGAACTCGCCAAAGAAGAAAAATCATTGCAGGAGCAAACTCCATCCGCCGACCAGGATCCCGGGAAACAAGAGGAACTTGCCAAGAAGCAGGACGACCTTGCGCGCAAGGAGGCATCGATGGAGCAGGCAGCCAGGGATCTCCAGGAGAGGATGCAAGAGTTCTTTGCCGAGATGCCGGCGGATAAGCTGCAACATCTGAACGAACGCATGAAGCAGCAGAAACTTGCCCAGCAGATGGCCAAGGCTGCTCAACAGATGCGCCAGGGTCAACCGCGGCAGGCCCAGCAATCGCAACAGGAAATTCAGAAGCAACTTGACCAATTCAGTCAGGAACTTGATGCGCTTCAACAGGAAATGCTCCAACAGAACGCGCAATTTGTCATGAACGAAATGAGGAGGGCGGTGAACAATTTGCTGGAGCTTTCCAAACGGCAGGAAGAATTGAAACAGCAATCGCAAAACGCTCCGTCGAATTCGCCTCAGTTGCGCCAAAATGCGCAAGACCAGATGCGCGTGATGGAGGATTTGGGGAACGTGATTCAGGGATTGAGCGACGTCTCACAGAGGTCATTCGCCATCACGCCCGAAATGGGCATGAGCATCGGCGAGGCTCTGAACAGGATGCGCAACGCGATGCGCAACCTGGATGTGCGAAGCGGCGGGTCGGCATCGCAGGAGCAAACTGCGGCCATGGGAGCGCTGAATAAGGCGGCCACTCAGCTCCAAAAGTCCCTGCAGGCAATGATGCAGGGCGGCCAGGGCAGGGGGATGGGAAGCCTGTTAAGCCAAATGCAGTCGCTGGCGGGGCAGCAGATGTCCATTAATCAGCAAACGGTTTCGATGCAACAGGCTGCCGAAGCGGCCCGGCTGGCGCAGGAACAGGAAGCCGTGCGAAAGTCGTTGGAGCAGCTCAACAAAGAGGCGCAAGCCTCTGGCGACCAGAAGAAGCTCCTCGGCGATCTTGAGCGCATCGCCGAAGACATGAGGGAAGTAGTGAGGAACCTCGAGCAAAACAAGGTGAATCCGGAAACGATTCAGAAACAGGAGCGCATTCTTTCCCGTCTTTTGGATGCTTCGAAATCGATGCGCGAGCGTGATTTTGAAAAGAAACGGAAGGCTGAAACGGGAACACAGGTCGTGGGCAAAAATCCGAATGAATTAGACCTGAACACGCTGGAAGGAAGAAGCCGCCTGCGTGAAGACCTGATGAAAGCCCTTGAGCAGGGATATTCGAAAGATTACAAAGAGCTGATACGGAAGTATTTCGAACAACTTCAAAAAACGGAGAAGATGGATCAGTGAAGACGGACCCCCGAACTTGAAAAAGCCTAATGGAGGGCTGTCATGAAAACAATGATGTCGATGCTTTGGAGGCTTGCATTCATATCGCTTGCGGGATTGCTTGGCAGCGCCACCGCCGGCCTCATGCGATACGGCACTGATATCCTCAGTCCGCTCAACGTTGCGTTTGCATACGTCGCGTTTGGCTTAAGCGGAGCGTTTATCTTTGCGTTCTATCATGTGCGGGGACTGTCCAACTCGATCACGGCAGCGGTGTCGGTGAGTGCCGTACAGTTTGTCCTCAGTGTGGCCTGGCTGCCGATTCTCAATTCGGCGATCTGGTCCTTTGGCGTGAACCTTGCTGTCGTGGCGCTCGCGTTCTTGTTTGAACGAAAACTTGCCTCATTCAGACAGGCCAAATTTGTCGTGGTTGGACTTGTGTATGGGACACTGTTTGTGCTGCTGACGCTGCTCGTTTCCGCGCTCACAAAGACCGACCCTCTGCCGGCGGTGGTGTTTCGGGAGAATTTCATCGACGGGCTGCTGATCGGGTTAGGGCTGGGCCTCGGCGTCGAAGCGGGTGAGGCGTTTGTGCACTCGATCGAGCAACATAGGACTGCCAAGTAGGAGGTTCGGCAGAAAAAATCCTAGCAACAACGTGCTCTTTCTTAGGAACTCCCCGGCTTGAGATTTTTCATTTCGCTCCCGCTTCTGAAGCCGTCCAAGGGTTGACTCCGGGAACGGCGGTACGATTCGGTTTCCACGGCCTCTATCAAATCAACCATCTCTACGCGCAAAAGTGCTTCCACCATCTCGTCAAACTTCGCTCTTTCGTTGTCTCTTGAAGCAATTTTTCCTACATTTTGCCTAAACCAGCCTGATGTAATATCTTATGTCCGACCCAACAACAGTCTTTGTAACAGGTTCCACCGGTTTCATCGGCACAAAACTCGTCAACGAGTTGGTGCGCCAGGGTCATACGGTTCATGCTCTTACTCGTCCAACGAGTAATCAACAGGGTTTGCAGCATGACCGAATAAAGCTCGTTCAAGGCGACATCCTCAAGAAAGATACACTGATAAAAGCGATGGAGGGCTGCACACAAGTCTATCATCTGGCCGCCTACGCAAAGAATTGGGCGCCGGACCGCCAGGTATTTTTTGAGCAAAACGTGGACGGTATGCGAAACGTGTTCGAAGCGGCGGAACAGGTTGGCGTCAGTCGGACGGTCTTTACAACGACAATTGTGACGTTTGGGCCCACAAGACCTGGAGAAGTGGGAGACGAAACGATGCCTCGAATCACCCCGCGCTACTACACGGAATACGAAGATACGAAGGTCGTCGCTGAGCAGGAGGCTCTGAAAAAAGCTGCTGCCGGATTCCCGGTTGTCATTGTGAACCCGACGCGGGTCTATGGGCCGGGAAAACTCACGGAGGGAAACTCTGTCAGTCTCATGGTCGATCTGTACGATCGCGGAAAGGTCCCCGTTCAGCTTAACGGGGGGAAGAATGTCGGAAACTATGTTTTTGTTGATGACCTCGTGAAAGGCCACATACTGGCGATGGAGAAAGGTAAAATCGGGGAGCGGTATATTTTGGGCGGAGAGAACGCTTCGCTCAAGCGCATATTTGAGCTCGTCGATGAAGTCAGCGGAAAAAAGCACTTTCAGCTCAGCCTGCCCCCGAAACTGGCGATGCTGTATGGACATGTAGAGAAAATAAAGGCGGAGACATTCGGTATTTATCCGCAGATTACGCCGGGTTGGGTCGAAACGTTTCTGCAGGAGTGGGCTTACTCATGCAAAAAGGCTGAACGAGAACTTGGCTACACGATCACTCCGCTGAAGGAAGGGATTCGAATGACGTACGAGTGGATCCTCGAGCAAAGAAAAAACAAGGCATGAATCGCTTCAGCACCTCGCTCTCGCTTAAAGGACTTTTCAGCGATGAGCACTTCAAACCCACCGTCATCCTCATTTCCACTCCGCTGCTGCTGACTGCGTGGAAGTACTACGGCAGCATTTCCTTCTATAACAAATCGCTTTCCCAGTCATTTGTGCTGTTCGACGACCCCGCGTTGACGGCGGAATATTTTCATTTCTGGTCGGCGTTCTTGATGTTTGGATTGTTTTCTGTCCTGGTCATCAAGCTCCTCTTCAAGGAGAATCTTCGGGAGTACGGGCTGGGAATTGGAGATTGGCGGTTCGGACTCAAAGCCCTGGCCTTGCTTGCGCCATTCTTAATCCTCTCGACCTATCCGTCCAGTAAAATGGCGGATTTTCGGGCCGAATATCCCTTTTTCAAAAACGCGGGCATTACGCCCATGAAGTTTTTGAACCACGCGTCGATGTATATGCTCTATTATGTCGGCTGGGAAGTGTTTTTCAGAGGCTTTATGCAGTTTGGGCTGCGCAAAACGTTTGGCGACTGGAACGCTGTGCTCGTGCAAACGATTGCGTCTTGTCTTGTGCATATAGGCAAACCGGACGGCGAGATCTTCAGCTCGATTCTCGGCGGCATCGTGTGGGGAGTCCTGGTGTTCCGCACAAACTCGATCTGGTACGTTTTTCTCATGCACTGGCTTCTGGGCGTTTCGCTCGATTTTTTTATTTGTTTCACCTAAACAGAACCCCCTTTGACCTCAAAAACTCTCGCACTTGGCCGAATTCAGATTCAGGCGACCGACGGTCTCATTCTCGCAACAATTTTCTTTTTCAGCACCCTGGCGTTGATATTCACAGTGGAAGGTTGGATGATTCTCGTTCTGAAAAACATAGCTGTAGCGGGGGCATATCTAGCCTTTATCGTTTTCACGAGAACAATCAACCACACGTTCTGGAAGTTTTTTGTGCGGGTCGCTGCGGTGACGCTTACGTATGCCTATCTCTTCGGCGCCGTGGATAAACTCCAGCTCATCATTCATGGGCGATGGCTCGACGAATACGTGTTGGACCTTGAACAATACGTCTTTGGAGTCCAGCCTACGCTGTGGCTCGAAGGCTACACGACTCCGGCCCTCACGGAGTGGATGATGTTTTCCTATGTTATTTACGTGCCGATGTATCCGGTGTTGTGCGGGATTATCTATTATCTTCGTGGCGAGCTTGCAATGGAGGACTACTTCTTTGCTCTTGGATTTACGAATATTCTTTGCGATATCGGGTTTATTCTGTTTCCTGTAGCTGGCCCGCTGCCGATCATCGGACACTTGTACTCAGTCCCCCTCGATGGATATATCTGGACATACCTTGGCGAGCTCATGCGCACATATTTGCATTATCCGGGCGGGACAATTCCGAGCCCGCACTGCGCGGCCGCAACCATCATGTGGATCATGGCGTACCGGTACTACCGGCCTGCATTTTATGTTCTG
>JANOGR010000060.1:0-1821 GCA_031406095.1 Ignavibacteriales bacterium | reverse complement strand
GGGTTTGGTTTCCTTTGCCAGCCGCAATGCCTCGCTCCCGGTCTCGGCAATTCCGGCGACCTGCACATCGCGGTGGTCTTTGAGGAAACGGGAGAGGAGTTTCCTCAACAAGGGGTCATCATCGACCACGAGTATTTTCATAACCTTCATGTCAACCTTGCAGCGGCTATTGAGAGCAGTTCACGCTTTTTTCCCATTCTGTAGCCGAAGTTCCATTTCTCACGAACCCTGCGGAGTCAACTTAAGAAGTCGCCGGGCTTGAAGCAAGGGTTTAGTGGTGTCAGGAGCCCGCCCGAACAACTCGTCGTTCAGTCGGGCGGGTTTCCTCCTGACACAAGCAGGGTTTCGGTCAGGACGAAAGTCCTGACCGCACAAAATTAAGACACCACCAAGGATTTTGACGAGTTTTTTCCTATTTTCTCCTTGTCATGTTCAAGGCTGACGAGCAACAAACATCCTTTTAGAATGGCAGATTTCGAAATCACAATTGTTGGCGCCGGGGTTGTGGGGTTGGCAATCGCCTCGAGGCTTTCACAACGCCATCCGAGCCTCCTCGTTCTCGAAAAGAACGAGAAACACGGCATGGAAATCTCCAGTCGAAACAGCGAAGTGATCCATGCGGGCATTTATTATCAGCCCGGCTCGTTGAAGGCTAAGCTCTGCGTCGAAGGGCGGGATGAGTTGTACCGCATCTGCAAACAGCATCACATTGCTCACCGACAGGTTACAAAGATCATCACCGCAACAAATGAGGCCGAGCTGGCCAAGCTCAACGCAATCTATGCGAACGGCCGGAAGAACGGAGTCCAGCTGGAGTTCCTCGACCGGGCAGCCACGCTGAAGCTCGAGCCAAACATCAACACCGTGGGGTCGATTTATTCTCCGATGACGGGGACGATCAGCGCACACGAGCTGATGGATTTCCTGTATCACCAGGCGACAGACCGCGGAGCAACAATTCAGCTGCGCTGCAAGGTTGTTGCTCTTGAGAAAGTGGCAGAGGGATACAAAGTCACCATAGACGAAGCCGGCCACGTTTCGAGCTTTACGAGTGAAATCGTCATCAATGCAGCCGGGTTGGGTGCGGATGGAATCGCGGCGATGGCCGGAATCGACATCGACAAGGAAGGTTACCGGCAAGTCTACGCCAAAGGATCTTATTTCGTGGTGGCCCCTTCAAAGGCCAGGCTGATATCCAGGCTCGTCTATCCTGTCCCGAGAGACGAAGGCCTCGGTGTCCATGCTATTATAGACTCGGGCGGCAGGCTCAAGTTCGGCCCGGACGTGGAATACCTCCATGATGGGGCGTTCGATTACGGGGTTTCGGAAAGCAAACGTAAAGCGTTTGGCGAGGCTATTCGCCGGATTGTTCCCGGCATCACAGACGACGACATTTCGCCGGACATGAGCGGCATCAGGCCAAAAATGCAGCGCAAAGGCGAGCCGGCGAAGGATTTCCTGATTGTGCACGAAAAGGAGCGAGGCCTGCACGGGTTCGTGAACCTTCTGGGCATCGATTCGCCGGGTTTAACAGCCTCGCCTGCAATAGCGGCGCATGTTGAGCACCTTCTTTTTGGATAACCAGGGAAATTTCATGACATATTACCGTTTCTTCTTCGACCAATAGAAGAAAGCTGGAATTCCCAATATGAGCATTGCGGCTCCCATGAGCGAATCAGTCGGATTCTCAATAATCGTGTTCGTTACGAGAAGGCCGGCGAAGAGAATAAACAAGGCTGGTGTCCACGGATACGCCGATGTGGTGACGATCGCGCGCGTGCACGGCCACGCGGTCGGCGGCGGCGTCGCGCTGGCGCTCGC
>JANOGR010000140.1:0-3407 GCA_031406095.1 Ignavibacteriales bacterium | reverse complement strand
ATTCTGACTCAGCTCGCACGCTATTGTGCAGAAAAGAAACAATCGAACTCTTGGGCTATGACGGTCCTGGCAGACGGCAACGGGAGTGTCCTTGCTGAATTAGGAAACACAGGCTTTAAGGTAAACTAAGGGAATTTGAAGTGGGTCAACAACAATTACTTCTTCTCGTCCTCGGTTCAGTCATCGTCGGCCTTGCCATTTACACCGGCGTCCAATTTTTCGACGTGTATCAGCAGAACAACGAGCGAGATGTCGTTACCCAGCAGATAAACATCCTGGTGCTCGATGCAAGAAAGTTTGCCGCCAAGCCGACGTTTCTGGGCGGTGGAAACGGCAAATTCACCGGCTATCAGCCTCCAAACGACCTGGCGAACACAGACCGCGTTCGGATTTATACGGGTGCCACTGAAGGCGCCGTTATTTTCACAGGATTTGGCAGTGTCAACGGCACGGACGGTCAGTCACCCGTCCACATAATCCTTCAATACACTTTGGCCGACGGCAAGTCCGAAGTCGAAGTGATCAACTAACCTCCTCCGTACTCCAAGCTTCAAAGAGAATCGTTTCTCGACGCGGTGAAATCGATCATCGCGCCCGCGACCTAATGTTTCGATTCAGATCTGTCCTCAGCAGCACTTCCACAACAGGCCCTATTGATTAATCAATTCATGCGAGGACAAGCAAATCGTGAGGAAAAACCACGGGGAACTTCGAGGATGGACTTGATGGGGGAGGTGGTATTCGTGATGTATACGACGAGTGGACAGGGCCAGAATCAGCAGAAGGTTTTTCATAAAATCCTCCTTGGATATTGTTTGTTCAATGGCAGGATTTAGAATTGAATCGATACAAGATTGAGGTTCACGCTGGGCGAGCCACCAATTACTCCTAACCGCAGGTCAGGTATTCCAAGCACGAGATGTTGATCCTTGTCAAGGTGTAAAATGGAATTGGAGACTGGAACGGCTGTGCCGGTGGCATTGTAGGCAAGAATTGATCCGACAATCGTTGCAAGCGGTATTCCTACAAAGAAATACGCAAGAGAGCTTCCCCCGGCTTGGTTGGCAAATCCAAACGCATAGATCGCGCCCAGAGCATCGCCACCAAGAAGAGTAAGCAAGTATGATCCGTTTCCACTTGTCAAATTGCCCACGCCATAAACTGTTGTCGGGACAAGAATGCCAATCCCAATGGGATACACAATCAAAACGGCCACTAAACCAGAGTAACGGTCAGCGGGAGAAATCGTTGCCGCCGCTATTCCTGCCGAGATCGCCGTCGCTGCAATGCCGCCAAGCAATTGGAGGGCAATCGTTTTCCCTTCAAACGGCTGCCATTGAAATTCTTTTTTGTCGGTTGATTGAACTCGCAACTCCGGATTGATCACCAATTGTTGTCGGAGTGAAAAAGACGGCCACGCGGCCCCCGGCGATTCCTTACTTTGGTTTTTCAGTTGCGAGATCGCAACATCGCATAGCAAACATATCGCCAAACTAAGAAACATGAGCTGTTTCATTTTTCCCTCCGACAATGGTTGTTTGATAATGTCGATTGCCAAATCCAACATTTATTTGCCTCGCCCGCAGATATCCTGAGAGAGTTTCCAGGAATGCCCCGACGTCGCGTTTTGTGATTTCTCCGATGTTGGCGATCCGAAACATCCGCTTGTTTGCCGATTTGCCTGGGTACACGGTAAATCCTCGCTTCTTCAGATATTGATGCATGTCGGCGAATTCATACTTCTTATCGTCAGGCTCGACCACTGAAGTCAAAAGCCTTGAATGATGTCGTTTGTCCACGTAAAGACGTAACCCCAATTGCTCCAGGCCTTCGATAAGACATTCGTATGATTCCGAATACCTCTGATATCGCTGCGTTTCTCCCTCGAGGAAATACTCGTTGATGGCTTGCCTGAGTGCATACAGGATGTGAACCGGAGGGGTGAACTGCATTTGATGCTGCACTTGAAAGAACTGAAAATTGTCGTAGAGATTGAAATAGAAACTGCGTTTTGCAAATTCCTTCGTTTCCATGAGAGATTCCCTCTCGCATACAACAAAGCTGACGCCCGGCATTCCCTGGAGGCACTTATTGGCTGATGAAATCAGGTAATGGGCTTTGCACGTCCGAAGGTCTATCGGGATCCCTCCGAGCGAGGACATAGCATCGACGATAACCTGGATGTTCGCCTTGTTGGCCATCTCCACAATCGACCGCAGAGGGTTGAGAATGCCGACCGTGGTTTCATGGTGAACCAGCGCAACGTGAGAAATCTGACCGCTCAGATCGTTGAGGAGAGACTGAAGGAATGCAAGGTTAATCGGCTGACCCCATTCAATGTCATAATCAATGTGAAGAACGCCAAAAGCATCACAAATTTGCTCCATCCTTTTTCCGTACGCGCCATTGTTAATGATCAGAACCGATTTCGCCGGAGGAATTACGGACGAAAGACACGCCTCAACAGCGCCAGTTCCTGAGCTGGCAAAGAGGACAGTCTCATACTGACCCTCCCCGTGGACAACGCGGACAAGATCCCGCCGAATGCCTTCAACCATCTCGCCAAATTCCGCTTCCCGAGGACAGATGTCTTCGGTAATCATCGCATATTTCACTGAGTCAGTGGTTGTGGCGGGGCCTGGATTCAGGAGTACTTCCCTGTCTGTTCTTCTATACATCGAAATTTTCGCATCTCGTTCACACACGCGTGGATACACAACATTCATCGCACGCTCAAGATGTCGAGAATCATCGACTTCACACCAGGCAAGATCCTCGACAAACTCGAAATTAATCCGTTCAATGTTCGCCAGATCTGAGAGGCAATTTTCGTAATCGTATTTCTTACTCTTACGAGCCTCCCAGGCAATCATTTCTTCGTACAGGTCGTGCGAAATCCTTGATATTCCGACCAACTCGCCTCCCCAATGATGGATCTCTGCCTTCTTTTTCGACAGCTTCAAGATGGTTTCCTTGCGAACATCCGCATACACTTCATCTCCCGAAAGAGTCTTCCCCGAAAGGAGAACGCAATTCTTGTGCGCTGTGTTTTGAACAACCTGCAGAGCGTCGAACTCATAGACAAGATCAGATTCAAGGAGCAGGAAATCACCCTTCAAGAAATCCTGAGCTTTCGAAAGAGATCTCATACTTCCCGTTGTTTCGTACATGTCATTGTTGACCGTTTTGAGAAAAGGCATTTGTTTGCTCAGCTTTTCATAATGCTCGTTTCGAAATCCCGTCACAATGATAATCTCGTCGATGCCGCTCCAAACCAGTTTTGCAATTGATTCTTCTATGATTGATTTTATTCCAAGACGTAGAAAGCCTTTCGGCGTATGTGAGGCAACGTCGCGCAACCTTGACCCCATGCCCGCCGCCAGGATAACCGCCTGTCTCACCCTACT
>JANOGR010000034.1:0-4057 GCA_031406095.1 Ignavibacteriales bacterium | reverse complement strand
TCAAGAGAAAAAAGGTGCACACCGACGTGAAAAGCGCGAACCGATGAAGGTTTTTATGAAAGTCAGCCATCAGAGTTGAAATAAAGATGCCTTCCTTACCGGAAGGCATGCAAAAAGTGATACATCCCCCACCCCGTGTAGCTCAATTTCTATTGCGGGAGAAACGAAGCCTCTTGTTTGAGCCACGCCTCGTACTCCTCTTGGGTTTCTACTACCATGGTACCACGCATCCGGTAGTGGCCGAGTCCGCAAAGCTGGGCACATGCCACCTCGGTCGGCGTAGCCAGTTCGACTATAATCTCCGTGATCCCGTTGTCAAACAAAGCCGGAATGAGGCCTTCGTTGACAAGGTCTCCCTTGTTGAGTAGGACGGATCCATCTTTGGCATTATAAACCTGAGCGGCGATTTTTTCAAAGATCAGCGCAGGCGGAACATCAACAAGTTTTATGCTGGTGAATTCAGCCCCGTTGTCTTTCACAGCCTGATCAAGCTGGTCCTTCATAAATGTTTGAACCCTTGTACCCTTTGGAAACGCCACCGAGCTGTCTTTCTGATTCACGATATCCGTGAGTGTTACGTAATCCAGATAGTCTAAGATATCATCCCGCCTGTAGTCGATTTCGACCACTTTCCCCAGGTTGTACGTGAATCTCATCATCTCTTGAATTTCTTTTGTTGTTTTGGTCGGAACGAACCAAACGGGGAACACATCTCCAGGGATGGCATCCTGTTTTACTCTGAAAAAAGGAAGGCTGAAGCTGTGGATAACATCTTTGCTGCTCAACCGGACAATCACAGGTTTGTTGACCGGAACATGCAGCTGGTTGATCGTCGTGATATCATCCTTGGCGTTTGGATCTGTTCGGTCGAGACCCAAGGGGTTCTCTGCCGACACAAGCTTGATGTCGGTGCGGCCAAAGGCCCCATCCGCACCCGGATAATGAACATTCCAGTTAAACTGCTCGCCGACAACGCGAATGACGAGAGCGTCTTTTTCTGACGGAAACGCATTCACTCGTTTCGCCCAGAGTGGAAACGCCAACCCCACAAGCACGATAACTTCAAACAATACAATGGCGCCTTCGACGTAGTTTGAGGCGTGCGTCCTGATTCCTGAGTAGTCGGCCCGGGGCTGTTTTGACCTCCGGAACCGCACAAGGATGAAAAGATAGAAAAGGCCCCAGCCGACAAAGAGAATCAGCATGGCGATGTGCATGATGGTCATCATGTCGTCTAGTTCGGGACCGTGAGCGGAAGCGACAACTGGGAATTTGAAAAAATCGAACATGCTTCAGACTCTCCTATGAGTTGGGGTTCGGATATTCCAACGATCCATTCAGGGTCATTTTTGCCCGTTTTCTGAGGTAGGCAAAAAAGGCGGCAAACAAAGTCAAAACACCTCCCGTAACGCTAAGGAGGACGATAACAGCCATATTCAGGCTCTCGGTCGTACGCGGAGATTCGGCCGCTCCAAAACAAACCGGACATGCCACGGCAAAGTCATGAACGATGACCGCAAGAAAAAGCAAAAGTATGACTCGACCGAAGCGGTTTCGCATTACATGTAGCTCAGATGTCGGAATTTCTTAAGGAACCTCACTCCGTACGTCACGAGAGCCAATCCCACGAGAAACGAAACTATCCCGCCCGCAACATTACTCCAGGATTGATCGACGGCGTTTGAGAACAAGAGCCACGCACCGAATCCGAAAGCGCAAAGGGTCGAGACCGAGATAAAAACGATATGGAAGCTTTTCAGAGACATTATTGGATCACTATCTTATCGCTAAAGCTTGAGAGCGGGAGAAGCATGAGTCCTATAAAAAAAACTATCGTCAAGAGCAGGACTGCATAAATCAGTTTCTTTTCCGAGATCAGATGCATGAAATAGCTTGCTACAAGTGAGCCTTTGATGGTCGCAATGATCAGGGCAACAGTCACAGCCGCCGGCGTTGACAGATGCAGCGTCGAGACAGCCACCGTTATGATCGTCAAAGCCAGGAGGGCCACAAACACCATGATGTATGTCCTTACGTGTTTCTTGATATCTTCGGCGTGTTCAGTCATGCTTCCTCCTACAAGAGATAGAGTACTGGAAATAGAAAAATCCATACGAGATCCACAAAGTGCCAATACAGACCTGCAATTTCAACCCTATTGGTGAAGCGCTCGGGCTGGCTTGTCCACATCTTGCTCCCTGGACCCCACAGGTAGGAATTGACAACAATCCCGCCGATGACATGCAAGCCATGCAAGCCAGTGAGCGTGAAATAGATGGCAAAAAACGTACTGAAGCTTGGTAAATGGCCAATCTCAAATTTGTGTCCATACTCGAACGCTTTGACGACGAGAAATATGAATGCGCAGAGGATTGTCAGACCCATGTACATTCTGTATTTCTTGAAGTCATTCATCTTCAGTGCCGCCCAGGACATGACCATCGTAACGCTCGATGAAATAAGCACCACCGTATTCAAAGTCGCAAGGGGGATGTTCAACTCTTCCCAGCCGTGCGGCCAGTGTTCAGCCCCAACCCGTAAAAGGACATAGGAGGAGAACAAAGCGCCGAAAAGCATGACCTCGGACGCGAGGAAGAGCCAAATACCCAGTTTGGCATTGAAGAGTCCTGTATCGGAGCGTGGAGCAATCGTAAAGGGAATTTCCATAGGATTAGTCGGATTCGTTTTGTGGTATGAAGTCCTTGGCCTTGCCTGGAACGCTGTACTCGTATGGACCGCGGTGCACTTCAGGCGTTTTCAGGAAGTTGCCATGCGGCGGAGGTGTCGGCGTCGCCCATTCAAGAGTCGTCGCTTCCCAGGGATTATCGTTTACTTTCTCACCGCGCTTTACACTCCAGAAAAAGTTAAAAATGAAAATAGACTGAAACACACCCAATGTCCAAGCTGCAACCGACATCACTTCATTCCATTGAAGTACTCCTTGTGCATGGGCATATTGTTGTGCTCCATCAGAGAGTCGACGGGACACTCCAGCAAAACCCTGGATAAACATAGGCATGAAGACGAAGTTCATCGCAACAAACGATCCCCAGAAATGGATTTTTCCAAGAGTCTCGTTGAGCTTGCGCCCGGTGATTTTTGGATACCAGTAATAAATGCCTGCAAAAAGAGCGAACAGAGTCCCTGGTGCCACGACGTAGTGGAAATGTCCGATGACGTAGTAGGTGTCGTGAAGATGAATGTCCGTCGCTGCGAGTCCGAGCGGAAGGCCGGTGAGTCCGCCTATGCCAAACATCGGAAGGAAAGCCAGTGCGAACAGCATCGGTGTGGTAAACCGTATCGACCCACCCCACAGCGAAATAATCAAGGCTGTCAGGATAATCACAGATGGAATCGAGATGATCATGGTCGTTGTCTGGAAGAACGCGCTGATCGTCGTACCCATGCCGGTGAGGAACATGTGATGCGCCCACACGATGAACGACATAAAGCCTACAAAAATTACGGAATAGACGAGCGACTTGTAGCCCCATAGCGGTTTCCGGGCATTGTTGGCAATAACTTCGCCGACAATTCCCATGGCCGGCAATATCAGAACATACACCTCGGGATGCGCCAGGAACCAAAACAAATGCTGCCATAAGATCGGATGCCCTCCCCCGCTCACCTGTAAAGGCTGACCGGAGACCACCAGGCCGCTTGGGAGGAAAAAGCTCGAGCCTGTGAGGCGATCCATAAGCTGCATGACCCCTGCGGCCTCCAGCGGAGGAAATGCAAGAAGCAGCAAGAACGAGGTGACCAGCTGCGACCACACAAAAAACGGGAGTCTCATGAACGTCATCCCTTTTGCCCGCAACTGGATGATCGTGACAATAAAATTCACCGACCCCAGGAGGGACGAGGTAATCAAAAGCACCATGCCCAACAGCCAGTAGGTTTGTCCAGTCGTGGCGATGTTGGACAGAGGCGCATACGAAGTCCAGCCGGAGTTGGCCGCACCCCCCGGCACAAAAAAGCTCACCAGCATCACCACGCCGCCCGCGAAGAATGCCCAATAACTGGCCGCATTGAGTTTAGGGAACGCCATGTCGGGCGC
>JANOGR010000138.1:0-1945 GCA_031406095.1 Ignavibacteriales bacterium | reverse complement strand
CGAGAGCTGAAAACTTGGGAAGTGCTGGAGGAGGATGGAGTGAAGATCACCGCCGTCCCGGTGCGTCATTTTGCGGGGCGTTACGCATTCGACACTTTTTGGATGCGGGATCGCGGTTTTACAGGTTACGTCATTGAATATAGAGGTAAAACCGTTTTCATAGGAGGCGATACAGGTTATCATTCCGATTTTTTCAAAGAGACCGGGAAACGATTTCGTATCGACCTTGCAATCCTCCCTATCGCCCCGGTGGAGCCCAGGGATTTTATGGGGCGGGTTCACGTCGACCCAAAGGAAGCCGTGCAAATTTTCGAAGACCTTGGTGCCAAAATCATGATCCCCATGCATCATCGGACATTCAACCAGGGATTTGACCCGACGCCTGACTATGCGCGGAGGTTGCTGGAAGACATCGCTCAACAAAAGGGACTAAGCGATAGGATTCTGGTGCTGCGGATTGGCGAACAGCGAATTTTGGAAAACTGACTACGTTACGCCCGACTCATCGAGGACGATGAGGCCTTTGCGAGTCTCCATCCTCGCCTTCAATCCCAACGGAATCGTCAACTTTTTTGGAATGTGTCCGTACTGAAAGTTGGAAATGACCGGGCACTTCACTCTTTGCGACACATCCTGAAGAACCTGTTCCACCGTTAGATGAGGCTTTGAAGGATCGCTTGGTACACAATCAGTGAATTTTCCGAGGATGAGGCCTGAGATTTTTTTCAACACGCCGGCGTTGTGAAGCTGGGCGAACATGCGGTCGACGCGGTGCGGGGCTTCATCAACTTCTTCGAGAACCAGTAGAATTTTTTTGAAATCCGGCTGAAATGGCGTCCCCATGAGTGAGGCCATCAAGGAGAAATTGCCACCAATCAGTCTTCCTTCTGCTTTTCCAGGATTCATGAGCCGAAGGGGCTCATTCTCAGGGTTGAGCAAGGCTCCAATCGCCTTCGTCGAGGTCAGTATCCTCCAGAAATGCTCTTCTGTGTATGGATCCATGGCATTCCACATCTCAACAGCGACCATTGGTCCCGAAAACGTCACCAAACCGATTTTCTTGAAAAGCGCCATCTGAAGCGCGGTAAGATCGCTGTATCCGACGATGATCTTTGGATTTCTACGCGCTGCGGCATAGTCGATACGAGAGAGAAGTCTGGGCGTACCGTATCCTCCCCGCAAGGCAAAAATTGCCTTGACAGCACGATCCCGTAGCATTTCATTGATATCGCTCGCGCGCTGCTCATCGGTACCGGCAAGATAGCCGAGGACTTCTTGAACAAACTTCCCTACCTTCACTCGATATCCGAGTCGCTCTAAATAGTGAACTCCCTTCTCGATTTTTTCGTTGGGAGTAGGTGTGCTCGCCGGCGCAACTAGTCCGATGAGGTCGCCTTTTTTGAGCCGGGGCGGTTTGATGATTCTCATGAGCTGATGATCCTGGGTTGACCGCGAAAAAGATAGGAAGAAAACGCGAGAAAACAATCATGTCACTATTTGTTCCCACGCGGCACTTCGACGCCGAAAAGCCTGAATTGATGGATCTCCCGAACAATGATCCCGCCCTGCTCGCAGAAGATCTGAAGAACCTGCGCACCATCAATCGTTACTTCGGCGGGTTTGCTGCCATCGAAAAAACAGTGCTGCCTCTTTTGCGGGGCTTGTCGCCCGATAAACCAGTTGAAATTCTGGACCTTGCAACGGGCTCTGCTGATCATCCCGTTGAAATTGCGCGGCTTGCCGGAAAACTTGGACGAAAAGTGCGTATCGTTGCGGTTGACAAGAACCCACAAATCCTGGAGATCGCACGCCGCAGAATGCAGGGAATTCCGGAGATTGAAGTGGCACATGGCGATCTGCTCCAACTGGACTTTGCCGACGCTTCGTTCGATATTGTGTTGTGTTCCCTGGCCCTTCACCACTTTTCACGGGAAGATGCCGTGAG
>JANOGR010000018.1:0-2840 GCA_031406095.1 Ignavibacteriales bacterium | reverse complement strand
CCTCGATGCGCGGCGTGTACGTGCGCCGTTTACACGGATTGGACTAACATCCTGACGGAGTACCGGCAGCGCGGGAACCCATTGGGTGCCATCCCACGTTTGAAGACCGTGGGCTTTCCGCCGAAAGGATCGTAAGCGCTTATGCGAATGCAACAAAGGCTGCTAAATCTGTGGCAGCGATTGGCTGCCCAGGTCGGCACCTTGGTATTGTCGGCCATTATGGGGTTGATCGTCTGGCTGATTGCCATCAACTCGATGCCCGACCACACACACATGTTCATTGGACTTAAGCCAGATACTGCGCTGTCCGATTTGGTTCGAGATGTTAAAGCAAATTCGTCAAGATTTGTTAATGAGAAAAGATGGGTGAAAGGAAGATTCAATTGGCAGGAAGGATTCGGCGCTTTCTCCTATTCTCATTCTGAATTGGATTCAGTCGTCAAATACATTCAGAATCAGGAAAAACATCATTCCAAGAAAACCTTTCGGGAAGAGTACGATGCAATGCTCAAAGCATTCCAGATCGAATACAATGAAAAATACGTCTTTGAGCAAATCACAGATTGATGTCGCTCCTATGGAGCTCGAATCGCAAATGCGTAAAATAGTTAGAAATATGCCGCTCCTAACGGAGCTGTCGGAGTTTTGATGCCAGTGCCGTAAGGGACGTCATGTTTCTAAACACAACACATCTTATTGTCGCCACTGACAGCACTCTAGCTCGGGCCCCAGTCCCTTAGGGACGGCATATTTCTAAAAAAGAACAAACCTTAAAGGGAGCTCCGTCAGGAGCGTCACAAATGGCAAACACATATACGCAGATATACATTCAAGTTGCTTTGGCAGTTAAAGGCAGGGAAAGCCTCATTCGAAGAGAATTGAATGCAAATGAAAAATATGTCTTTGAGCAAATCACAGATTGATGACGCTCCTCCGGAGCTCGCTCACAATTGTGGAAGTTGGTTAGAAACATACCGCTCCTAACGGAGCTGTGGGATTTCCGTCCGGTCGCGCAGGGAACAACATGCTTTTTGGAAAAAGACCCGGAGGATGGCGCTACAGCAACATGACTAATGAAGACATGTATACATTCACACCTCGCAATATATAACTATATTTAGTCTTGAGTCATTGTTGATCAGAATGCAGAAATCAATCAAAATATTGCTCCTCGAGGACGAACCAATTTACACTGATGTCTTGACCATGGGCCTTGAGCAAGAGGGCTTTGAGGCCGAAATCGTGGAAGTCGCGACAAAGAAAGGGTTTGTAGATCAGCTCAAGAACTCTTCTTTTGACGTGATCATCAGCGACTATACCCTCCCCGATATCAACGGAATGGAAGCAGTGCAAATTGCAGTGGAGCTGGTCCCCGACACACCTGTTGTGGTCTTCACCGGCTCAGTCGGCGAGGAAATAGCGATCGCATGTTTGAAAGCGGGCGCGGTGGACTACGTTTTGAAGCAAAACCCCACGCGGCTTGTGTCTTCTCTTCTTAAAGCAGTCGATGCCGCCAGAACTAGGAAAGAGCAAAAATATGCCCAGCGGTCGTTAATAGAAAGCGAAGACCGTTACAGCACCCTCATCAATACAATGAATGAAGGGTTGTTGCAGGTATCGAATGATGATGTGATTCAGTTTGTCAATGAACGTTTCTGTCAGATGTTTGGATACAAGCCTCAAGAATTGATCGGAAAGGTTGCGCTTCAGATTATTGTTGACGAGGACGCTCGAAAACTAATTCTGGGAAAAAATCAGCTCAGAGGGAGAGGGATTGCAGATCGGTATGAAGTTCAAATGAAGACAAAATCGGGAGAGAAAATCTGGATGCACGTGAGTGGTGCACCGGTATGCGACCGTGGAGGAGATATTATCGGATCGGTGGGCGTACTTACAGATATCACCGAGCGCAAGCGGTCAGAGGAAGCCCTGCAAAAAAGCGAAACCCGCTTCCGGACGTTGTTTGAGCAAGCAGGTGTAGGCGTGGCCGTCATTGAGACGGGGACAGGCCGCTTTGCCGAGATCAATGAAAAATACTGCGATATCCTTGGGTACACAAAGGAGGAGATGCTCTGGACAACCTTTCAAGCCGTGACGTACCCGGACGACTTGCAGGCTGACCTCGATAACATGGAACTTTTACGGCAGGGTGCTATTCGAACGTTCTCGATTGAAAAGCGATACCTTCACAAGAACGGGCGAATCGTGTGGGTCAACCTCACCGTGTCGCCTCTGTGGAAGCCAGGCCGGCCAATCGATTTTCACGTCGCGGTTGTCGAGGACATCACTGCCAGCAAACAGGCGCAAGAGATTACCCGCACCTATGCCGAACGACTCCAGGCACTTTCGAAGCAGCTGCTCGAGTCTCAGGAGAATGAACGGAGTATGATCGCTCGAGAGCTCCACGACGAAATCGGACAATCGCTCACGAGACTCAAGATTCTTCTTGAAATGGACAAGAGAGGCAAAGCCGGCGACGCGGGGCAAAATCTCCGGGAAGCGGCCGATTTGGCCGGCAGCCTTATCTCGCGTGTCCGCGATTTGTCGCTGAACCTCCGTCCGCCCATGCTGGATGATTTGGGACTGGTGCCGGCGATCCGGTCGCACTTCCTCCACCATACGGAAAAGATGGGCATAGAGACACATTTCATTGCGGAGCCGGAGGAAATGCATTTTTCCCGCGAAATAGAAATGACCTGTTTCCGTATTGTTCAGGAAGCAGTGACAAATACGTTGAGACATTCGAGAGCGAAATCGATCGCAGTTCAACTCAAGAGGTGCGAAACCAGTCTTGAATTATCAGTCCGCGATGACGGAAGGGGGTTTGATGTGGAGACGGC
>JANOGR010000363.1:0-2652 GCA_031406095.1 Ignavibacteriales bacterium | reverse complement strand
CGGTCAACGACGAGATTGTCCGGCTTCGGCTGAGGGCCACGAGCGCGCTGTTGAGCGGGGACACCAACGTCATTGTGGTTGCTTCCGTGAGCTGCATATACGGAATCGGTGCACCCGACGACTGGATCGGCCAAATTCTTTCACTCAAGAAAGGCCAAAAAATCGGCAGGCAGGAAGTGCTGAGAAAACTCCTGGATCTGCTTTATGCGAGAAATGACTACGAATTTGCCCGGGGGACGTTCCGCGTGCGGGGGGATGTCGTCGAGGTCATTCCAGGCTATGAAAACGAGGAAGCGGTCCGAATCGAATTCTTTGGCGATGTCATCGAGCGTCTCTCCTACATCAACAAAGTGGACGGAAGGATTCTGGAGGAAACGGATTTCGAAGTCATCTATCCGGCCAAACAGTTTATCACGACCCGGCAAAGCATCGACCGGGCCATCGGCGGCATCTATACAGAACTTCGTGAGCGGGCTGGAGAGCTTCGTTCGCTCGGCAAACTTGTGGAAGCCCAGCGCATCGAGCAGCGAACCCGGTTCGACATCGAAATGATGCGGGAGCTTGGCTATTGTTCGGGCATCGAAAACTATTCACGCCACCTGACCGGACGGCCGCCCGGCTCGCGTCCATTTTGCCTGCTCGATTACTTTCCAAAAGGTTTTCTTACGGTCATCGATGAGTCGCATGCGACGGTTCCTCAAATCGGGGCGATGTACGCCGGGGACCGGTCGCGCAAGGAGACTCTCGTGGGCTACGGGTTCCGGCTCCCTTCGGCTCTCGATAACCGCCCGCTGAAATTCGAGGAATGGGAATCCATCGTCAACCAGATCATTTTTGTGAGCGCCACGCCGGGTGATTTCGAGCTCGAGAAAAGCAAGGGAGTAGTCGTGGAGCAGGTCATTCGGCCCACCGGACTCGTCGACCCTGAAGTGGAGATTCGAAAAAGCAAGAACCAGATTGACGACCTCATAGCCGAAATCCGGGAGCGGGCGAAACGAAACGAGCGCATCCTCGTCACGACGCTCACCAAGCGCATGGCGGAAGACCTGACCGAATATCTTTTAAACATCGGCGTGAAGGTGCGATTCGTCCACTCGGAAGTCGCTGCCCTTGAACGTGTGGAAATTCTTCGTGACCTCAGATTGGGCGATTTTGACGTTCTCGTTGGTGTGAACCTGCTCCGTGAAGGGCTGGACTTGCCGGAAGTCTCCCTCGTTGCCATCATCGATGCAGACAAGGAGGGTTTCCTCAGGTCGACCAGGTCGTTGATTCAAACCGCCGGTCGGACAGCGCGCAACGTCAACGGCAAAGTCATTCTGTATGCGGATATCATGACGGGCTCCATGCAGCGAATGATCGATGAGACAAGCCGCCGCCGGAAAAAACAGACGGCCTATAACGTGCAGCACGGCATCACGCCGGAAACCATCTACAAAACGGTGGATGAAGTGATGGCGGCAACGGCCGTCGCCGACGTGAGAGATCGTCGTGATGAGCGGTCGATGAAATCAAGATTTTCCGCTGTTTCCGAGCCGATCGCAAAGTATCTCAGCAAAGAGCAAAAGGACGACCTGATTTCTGAATTGAAAACCGAGATGAAGCGGGCGGCGGCGGACCTGGAGTTCGAGCGGGCGGCGGAGCTGCGGAATACAATCGAACGCCTCGAAGGGAAAAAATGAACTGGCAAGCTCCTGGTCGATCCCTGCAACAATTCGCGAACTCCTGCCTGGATTTCGTGTTTCCCCCGTTGTGCATTTCCTGCAATAACCATCTTGATGACGGGCAGAAGCGGGTCTGCGCTCATTGCTGGAATTCAATTCAAGCCGTCAACCGTCAGCATCCTTTGTTTATCGACACAAAAGAGAAACTGCTGGCGGGCGGCTTTGTGTCCGATTTGGTTTCACGATACGTCTTTGAGAAGGAAGGAGCATTCCAGCACATCGCCCACGGCTTGAAATATCAAGGATTTAAATCGCTGGGTGTTGAGCTGGGTCGCAGAATAGGCGAGCAAATGAGGGACTGGGGCGTCACAGGAGAGATTCTTATCCCGATCCCGCTGCACAGGATCAAATTCAGGGAGCGAGGGTATAACCAGGCGGAAATGATTGCACGAGGGATCTCGGAGGTCACCGGCATCCAATTGCGGGCGGATATTGTGGGGAGAAGAAAACACACGCAAACGCAGACTCAGCTCAACCTCGAAGAGCGCACGGAAAACATGGAAGAGGCGTTTGAAATCACACCGGGAGCACTCGTGGAAAACCGGGTTTGTCTCATCGTGGACGACGTGATAACAACAGGGGCGACGATTAGTTCATGTGCGGCGGAGCTGATACAGGCGGGTGTATCTCGCGTTATTGCAGCCTCGGCAGCGTTGGCACAAAAGGGCGCGGCAGTTTAGAGAGAGTAGAGGGATGAGGGAATTGTGGCAATGAATCCTAGCACAAAGTTATTGTTGTTTCTTCCTTTCTTTTCCCCGGCCTTGATTTATTCCCAGCAAAGTCGCGAAAACGCTGGCTTCCTGAATTCAAATTCACTTCCCCGGAATTACTCGTTGCTCAACATCAACAATGTCTCCATGTGGACTTTTTGGAATGGAGTTGGTTCGACCAGCCCGTACGGCTACCCGTGGGGTCTTGTTTTCCCGAAAGG
>JANOGR010000342.1:0-2997 GCA_031406095.1 Ignavibacteriales bacterium | reverse complement strand
GGTATTTGCCACTGACAGCTCCAGGATATTGCCCGAGGAAGCGAAGGGAATGGGGTATTCCTGGCTGAAAGCAACCTGGGTAAGAATAGCAAGGGCTACGGTTGTTCGCATGAGATTGTCCTCAGAGTTTAGAGATCAGGTATTCTGCGTTGAATCTGAGCAAAGCGTAGGCTTCACTGGTGATCTGCCCGCCGCCCTTGTTGAGAGCTTCGACCTCGTTGACGAAGGCTCGCAGTATGTTCTTAGCCGCCGTTTTGTTGTTGCGCTCGAGTTGTCGTTTGGCATTGTCAAGCTTCGCATCTAAGCTCGTGACGATCCCCTGGTTCTTGATCCAGCCCAAAGCAAAAGCTTGGTGTTTGTAGCTGATGAGTGTGTCAAGGAAGACGATGGGGATAAGGTTTCCTGGAGGAACCACAGGACCGATTGCTATTATCTTTACACTGTTTTCAAAAATATCGCTTCCTAGGATAGAATCAGGCGCTTGTCCCTCTGGAAAGGACGGCTCTTTGAATGCACCTCGAACGTAAGATGTCACAAACGAAGGAAGACCATCACTCTCGAAAGCAAAACCGTTTAGGTCATTGCCTGGTAAAATATCACTTGTTGAATCTCGCGAACCCCACATGACAACTCTTTTTTTCGTGCTCGATGGAAGACCAGCCCACCCAGGGGGTGCAGCGATCTCAAAAGTCTCTGAAGAGTATTCTACATAGAATTCAAATACATTTTGCCGGCTTGTACTATTGCTCTTCACCTGATATGAGAATAGAAGTCGGTTGCCTTTCTGCGTCACCTTTCCAAAAACTGTAACATTTATCTCTTTTGCAGAAGGGAAAACAAATAAAGTATCTTGAGCCTTTGATTTACAAGTAACAAAGAAAATTAGATAGGCTAAACATGTAAGAATTCTGATTATCATTTTCTTACCCCTAATATTATTGAGCCCTAATATGATAGTGATCTCCTTCAGTTAACGGCTCGTTTTGTGTGCCATTGCGGATTAATCTTGCCAAATCCCGCCTTTGGAGATTAGTGCACCTGTTCTGGAAATCTATACCAGTAAAACCAATGTCTGCATTTCTGCCAACTCTATGTTCCCGATGCGGTACCTGCCAGTTATTGTCTTTATCGAACAATCCACCATACTCTAGACTCATATCGTTAATCCGTAAACGAATACTTGGATGCAATGAGTCATACGACGCAGCGATGTTCTGAATTGCTGTTATCAACACACCCGCCCCAAAATGATTCCTGCTGTGTTGAGAAGCCGGTGGAATTGCGCGACATGGGTCGTTTGTCCCGGCATGATTCTGCGGTGCGCCAACCAATTCATAATGTTGACCCGGTCCAAGCTCAACAAGGTCAGGCACCCTCTCCACAACCGTCACGGAATCTCTCAATAACATTGGATGTCGATGAGACAGCACTTTTATTCTCATTGAATCACCAAACACCGATGCAATATACTCAAACGCATTCATGACATTCAGCAGTGTGTTTTCAGATAATGGCCGTCCTTGCTGCCCGCTGCCTTGTTGAGAAATGAAATATCCGTAGTTTTCATTATTGTCAGTTCGTCCGTTGGTATGGTCATGCCCGCCGGAGCCATCAACATAGTCTGTCCGCAACGTAAACGGATGATTCCCGACTAAGACTCCTCCACGAGACAAGCGGACAGCAAAAACTATTCGATTGGCTGGCACCAATTGCAACACACCCCTCAATGGAGTTCTTGGTTCCACTTCCTGTGGCTCGGCCATCACAATCCTCAGCGTCTGCTCCAGCACGACAATCTCCTTCTCTCCCTTCTTGCCTGAATCATTTTGCAGGCTCACTCGAACGAGCGGCCTGGCACTCGTTGCAGGATTTGCCGCAACAGCTGCAAAGATTACTCTGCCAGCCTTGGCGTCCGAATACTTGACCCTGTCGACAACTGGATCAGCCGTTTTTACCGTGTCCCCGTTTGGCTTGATAAATGTCCCGTAGGCGGATTCACCGCCGAGAGAAAAAAGTAATTCAGTGTCATCATTTATTTCCACGTCATTATCGTCCGGATCTTTAGCCTTCACAAAGATCTTCGAAGTTTCTGTAAATGCAATTTCATCTTTTTCCAGCGTTATCTCAAAATGGTCAAAAGCTGTCTTCAAAACAATCTGCTTGTTGCTCGTTGCAGAACCTCCGCTGACACTAATGGTTGCAACATCCCTGCCGCCGGGAATGGATCCTCTGGATTCATCTAAGACCACGCTACATGTCTTCACCGCAGAAAAACCGCCTCCCGAAAGAAAGGATATTGTAATAGATGAACCCTCCTGGCCATCAGGACCTCTTAAATATGCATACGCTCCCTGGGCCTGGATACTCACCGTGACGGTGGCATCTGCGTTAGAGGTTGTACACACAAAATACTGGTCACCGCTGGCATTGAGCGCTGTGATGGTGAGCGCACTGGATCCGCTGCCGGCCAACGAATCCTGCGAAGAACCGATGTTCCATTGTGCGAGAGCGAACCTGGGTTGTGCGCTTCCGCTTGAAGTCACTGTCGCCGGCACAGGAACTGTGAAACGCCTGGGGCCTTGTCGTAATCCGCCCGTCAGGGTGTAGGTCACCTGGTTGCCTGAATTGTTGAACTGTAACGAGGCGCCCCCAACCGACCCGTCGAAGGTAAGCATGTGAGGTGATCCACCACCGCAGACCCCCACCGGCCCTGAAAAGCTACTTTTGCGCTCAATCAACTGTCCGCTTATGGTCTTCTCGATATAATGCAACTCAACGGCTGTCGGACCAACGCCCGTCAAGCGTAACAGAGCCCATTGTCGGGGCTCAAGCTGGCTCGGTGCGAAGTTGATTGTGCCTCCCACTGTAATGTTGCTGGGCAGAGCCACGCGCGGAAGCCCCACTGCCGGAGTCAGGAATGTTGGAGGAGACAGATAGGACACGGACGACGTTGTAGATGTCGTTGTCAGACGTGGAGCCGGCTGAATTTGAACCTTC
>JANOGR010000310.1:0-2334 GCA_031406095.1 Ignavibacteriales bacterium | reverse complement strand
TTTCGTTCTTGATCGACGAAATCAACACGGATGATTTCTTAGACCCTGACAAGTCTAGAAAGCAAGTTGGCATAACGTTGGGTTTCCAGACGTATGACGTGCTCATGAGAAATTTGGATTTCGTTTTCGAATACTCACGATTGAACCCATGGGTCTATTCTCACAGATTTACGGCGGCGAACTTCACAACAAATGGATACGATCTGGGCCACTGGGTTGGTCAAAACGGAGATGATCTGTTTTTTGATCTCACCTACGCCTTTTCCCGTGAACTGAGAATTGGCGGACGGATGGAATTCTACAGAAAAGGCGGAAAGCTGGATGTTTTCAACCAGTATACGAGCACTTCGGTAGATTTCTTGTATGCAGTCGATCCGGTCACGAGATTACAGATTCCTGGCCCCGCTCGCAAGGAGAGTTCGATTCGTTTGCATGGAACGTATCAGCCCCTCAGGGACTTCTTTGTCGAAGTGCAGACTCGCTGGCTCACGATAGAAGACAAGTTCAACCCGTTGCTTGACCGCAAGAATCAGTTTGAGTTCAGCATCGGCGCGAAGGTTGGAATCTGGTAACCGTAAGCTCATGTTATTAAACGCATTACAACATTCGCATTAAACTTCCGGCGTTATGTTTTGTCCAAGCAGCAGTTAATGAATGACTTCCCGCAGCGACCAGGAGCTTGTCGAAGATTTTCAAAAAGGAAACGAATCTTCATTCAACGAGCTGATTCTCCGGTATCAGGAACGCATCTACTGGGTCGCCCGCCGTTTCGTTCAGGATCATGACAATGCCGACGACGTCGTTCAGGATGTTTTTTGCAGAGCGTATGAAGGACTCGGGAAATTCAGAGGCGAGTCGGGCATCTACACATGGCTTTATCGCATTACCGTCAACCTTGCTCTCAACGCTGTCCGCCGGCAAAGAGTCAGAGAGTTTTTTCGGATTGACGAAATTCTGGATGTCAAGGATGAACACGGCGAACAGCCGGATGAGCATCTTGAAAAGAAAGAGCACAAGCAATTGATTGAACAAGCCGTGGCTCAGCTTCCGGAGAAACAAAAAGCCGTGTTTATCCTGCGATACTACGATGAAATGCCGTACGAAGAGATTTCGAAGATCATGAAAACAACAGTCGGGGGACTCAAAGCCAACTATTTCCACGCAGTCAAAAAAGTGGGAGCATACATCAACCGTGCGCACCGAACACGTTAAATACCTTCTGCCGGACTACTCGGCCGCAAAGCTGGGTCAAGCGGAGCAAAATCTGGTTTCAGAGCATTTGCAGGCTTGTGACGAATGCAGCGCCGACCTTGATGAAATCCGCAGCACCCTGGCGCATCTGAAGGCGTCGGATATGGTGAAGCCGTCAAGCTTGTATTTTTCCTCGTTGGTGCCGAGAATTCGTCAAAGGCTGGAAGGCAAACAGTCGTTTTCCTGGCTGGGAAATCCATTTACAGCGAAACTCGTTTTGCCTTTTTCTGTCGCCGTGCTGGCAATTGTGCTTCTGTCGAACGTGAAGCTCACCGTCGAAGAGCCTGTCAATCCATTGAAAAATCTCGTAGCAGATGTTTTGCCCGAAGATGTCATTGACTTCGTTGCTGAAGCGTCCCGGCCGACATTATGGACGACGAGACAGGCTCAGGAGATCGCCGAGAAACTGGTTGCCGGGCATGTTTCAGAAAAACACGCGCTGCAGTATGTGCTTCAGACCGACCCCGCCGAAAGCATCGGGCAGACGCAGGATCTCTTGCGGGAGCTTGACGAATCCCAGATACAACAGCTTCTCCAAAAACTCGGAGAAAGGGCCATCTTATGAAGATTGGAATCGCGCTCATTGTTTTGATGTTCTCGACGGCTGTGGGCCAGGAGATGCCCATGCGCGGCCCGGCGATGGAGCGTGTGGAGCAATTCAAGAAAATCCGTATGATGGAAGTGTTGAAACTGGATGAAGAGACCTCGATACGCTTCTTTGCCCGATACAACAGGTTTCAGGAAGGCATGAGGGAGATAACAGGAAAGCGTGATGGCTTCATCGACCAGTTGGCTGCACTGAGGAGATCGAATGCCAGCGACGGCGAGTATGAAAAAGTGTTCAAGGAGCTTACGAGTGTAGAAGGAAAGATGGCAGAAGAGCGCTCGAAATTTCTACAGGAAATCAAAGGAGTCGTTTCGACCAAGCAAATAGCAGAATACATTGTTTTTGAAAGGAATTTCAACCGGCAGTTATTTCAGCTTGTGAGGGAGATGGCGCAGGAGAGGAATCAGAGAAGAATGGGCCCGCCGATGCGCTGAAGGTTACTCTCCAGAGCTTATCAAAGCCGACTCTGCAAGAGT
>JANOGR010000272.1:0-2826 GCA_031406095.1 Ignavibacteriales bacterium | reverse complement strand
TGTCATTGTGCCGCTTTTTCTATATTAAGCTGCGGCTGACATATGGAATTTCTGGGGGAAGAAGCCGGCTTGACAGGGTCGGTTGAAGAACAGCAGGAAAAAGGTAGGAGAATATATCATGGAAACAAGAAAGTACATTTACTGGCAGGAAGACAACATGTGGATTGGATATCTCGAAGAATATCCTGACTACAGGACGCAGGGCGAAACTTTAGAGGAATTGAAGGAAAACTTGAGAGATATATATAAGGAATTAACAAGTGGCACTATCCCTCACGTTCGCAGAGCTTCTGAATTAGAAGTGGCTTGAAAAGAAGGAGCTCATAAAGAAGTTGGATGAGATGGGCTGTGTTTTTATACGGCACGGTGGAAGACATGATTGGTATCAAAACCCAAAGACCAAAGTTTCACAACCTGTACCGAGACATAGCGAAATGACGGTCTCGCTAAACATATTGTCAAAAT
This sequence comes from Ignavibacteriales bacterium, assembly GCA_031406095.1. Classification (GTDB taxonomy): domain Bacteria; phylum Bacteroidota; class Ignavibacteria; order UBA10030; family UBA10030; genus JANOGR01. Next base: position 2,361 of record JANOGR010000272.1, on the reverse strand, counting down.
GTTAAAAAATGTGGAGAATGGGTAAGGTCCGATCACTTCAACAGACAGTTTAAAACAAGCCACCATAATATGAGAGGCTCTGAGTCATGTGACAGTGATCAGAGCTTTTTTGCTTTTTCCCCGTACTCCTATTAGATTAGCACTTCCATGGAACAGATGTTGGAGGCTGCCTGAATCCGAATCAGAACTTCTCCCGCAGAGCGATGAATGTAAGGCGGACATTGGATCATGGAGGAAGGGCTAGCTCAAAACTCCGGAGGAGCTATGATCTCAATCCCGGGGTATCCTCTCAACGCATTGACCAAGTTTACAGTCTGGCGCGTTCTAACTTTGACAAGATGAGTAAAATTCCAACTGACTAAGTACTCGACCCGATGGAACACAGCGACCCCAACATGCAAAGCGTCGCTGAAATACCGATCCGAAAAAACGCCCTGTTCAATATACTGTTCAGCCAACTCTGTGGCCTCTGTGCTTACATTCAATACCTGGAAACCTTTGACTTTTTTTGTGAGCCTTGTCCTCAATGGCTCCGGGGCTGCCTCGATTTCGTTTTTCACTAGGGTAGAGATGAAAACTGCCTGATGTTCGAGATTCTTCCAAAAATCTTCAGTCATTCGTTGACGCTCAGTGTTCCGTTCATCAAACAGCGCACTGATCACTGAAGTATCAAGATAGACTCGCCTCTCGTGCACAGGCATTGTCATCAGCCCGTGACGTTCGTAGACGATTTTCTTGACATCGCATTGAGAGCCCTGAGGAGATGAAGCTCGTACATCATCTGGTCGTCAGGAAATTCCCTCCGGACAGACGTCTTTAGGGCTTCATAGTCATCCTTGGAGATTCGCAATCGGGCAGCAAGCTTTTCTGTCTCAAAAAATGTCTGGGTATCCATAGCTGAATTCTCCCCTCCGTTTTTCAAAAAAGATAGTTCTTTATTTCCTCCAATTCAAATGTCAAATGTCTCTCCAAGTATCCGTGTTCGCAAACAAGTTTATTTCCTTTTCTAAGCTAACAAATGCATCGAAGCAGTCGACCATTTAGCGATTCGGATTTTACCGTGTCCATGAACATCGGTTCCGTGGAAGAGGTAACCATCGATCAGCTTGTGGAAAAAGGGGCTGAGATTGCTGAAAGGAATGAGGTTGCCAAGAAAGAAGAGTCTCCCTTTGGCACCCGATACGTGATTGATGGAATTTTCAAAGCAGCGGATGGAAGAGACTTTCAGGTGAGGACCGTGTGGTTCATTGACAATGAATCGCAAATTCCGCATTTTATTACTGCATATCCGAAAAAAGGTAAATGATGATCAAAGATCTCGAAACGGTGGTTCTCACAAAAGACCTCTCGAAACGCGGCTTAAAAAAGGGCGATATCGGCACCATTGTGCATGTTCACCCGGACAGTGGCTACGAGGTGGAGTTTGTGACTTTGGGTGGTGACACCGTAGCAATCGTATCGCTCAAGGAAGCGGATATTCGCTTGACCGGCAAGCGGGAAATTCCCCACGTCCGCGCAGTTGCCTGACAAGAGAACACTCTTTCCATATACCGATGAAATAACAAGCCCTGCCTGGTAACGACGCAACAGTTTTCTCGTTGAAAGAAATCGAGCCATTACAATGAGGTTCTGAATTAGTCATGAGAAAGCTTGTTCGCGTTCGATCGGTCATACATCTGCGAGGATTCCGGGTCTCTCTTGAATTCACGGATGGAACCACTCGGGAGATTGACCTTGAACCATATCTACACGGTCCCATCTTCGAACCCGTCCGAACCGACCCTCGTGTTTTCCAATCGGTAGGAGTTGACCACGGAATGGGCACGATTGTTTGGAGCAACGGTGCTGATATCGACCCTGATGTGTTGTATCAAGGTCTGAAACCAGCCTGGATGGAAACTGAAAAATCTGTTTCCCGCTAAAGCGATTACTCGTTCCGAGCCTCAGGCAAATCCGTACTATCTTACCTCGAAATACTCTTCGCAACAATTCCTGTCGTGATGTTTGGTCTACGACTCTACGAGTCGTTCTACGAATCTACGATTCGCAGAATCGTAGATAGACTCGTAGAGCCGCGGTGCCTACTAGTTAAACCAAGTGAGGGCAAGGCGTGCGCTTCAATCAATCAAAAGACATCACACCCTCCAGAGGAAACTGAAGAGTATCCCCTCCCCGCCAGACCGCGTGGCGGGCTGGTCTCCGATACGCTTGCCATCGCGTTAGAGGGGACTTGATGGCTTTTCTTTTGTTTTAGTTGAACTAAGGCAAGTGTGATGGAGGCTGTGGGGCTGGGTCGAAATCGATAAACCCTTTTGTCATTCCCGCCCGCCTGCCTCTGCGATGGCTGGCGCAAAGGCGGGC
>JANOGR010000269.1:0-3205 GCA_031406095.1 Ignavibacteriales bacterium | reverse complement strand
CCCGTATTGCAGGACCGCTTTTCTGTGCACTGCGCCACCGTATCCGGTGGCAAGGACGAACTTCCCTCGAACTTCTTTGCCTTCATAGTCCTTGTCGCTCATGCCGGACCCAACCCACACGAGGTCGGCAGTGACATCCCCCGGGTTTGAATACGTTATGACGCTCATGGCGATTTCCGGATAGCCCACGATGCGTTCGTCTGAAGGTTCGACCATTCGGAGCTCAGCCGAGCTAATATCCCAGCCCGACGGCGACTGCCATGTCTGGTAAGAGACCTTGCCGTCAGACTTAAACGATTCGACGTAGGCATCCTTTTCTGAGAAGCCGTATTTGTGCAACTGGTCCAGGACGTATTTGGCGGCATCCCGGTAACCGCGTGAACCCTGGATCCGGTGGTGCCGAGTGATCTGGATAACGTGCTCTTTGGCGAGTTCTCCGCTGAGTGTCTCGTGGAGCAGATCGCGGGTCTTGTCGTCTAAAAGCGCAACCCGATTCTGTGCGGTTGCCGGGAGAAATGTGAGAAAGAGGGACGCAGCTATGATGGGTTTCATGGTCGAGTTTGCACGTGTGGTGATTTTCAGCGTTGCCTAATCTGCTCATTTTTGTCCTGAGTTTCAAGGATATCAGCCTTCACCTCCTGACCTACTGCATTCTGTATTCTGCGTTCTGAATCCGCCATTTACCTTCCCCCCGCCACCGGCATTAACCGGAAATGCTTTTATCTCACAACCTTTCATCAATGGAGGTTTTATGAATCTCTTCCAAACATCTGTCGCCACTGTGTTCGTGGCAAACATGATTGTCTCGCCTTCCGTAGGGGCCTCTGCGAGGCCCTCACCGGTTCGTTCATTCAAGCCAATTCCTGAGTTTCTGGGAAAGGGACTCTCGTGGCTTGCCAAGGCTCAGTTTGAAAACGGCGGCTGGGGATCGGGGGCACACGCTCACCAGGAAATCCGGGATCCCAAATCCGTTCAGATAGACCCTGCAGCAACTGCGTTTTCGGCAATGGCGTTGCTCAGGTCTGGCAGTACGCTTCAAGAAGGACCGTATGCGAAGAATGTTTCCAGGGCGCTGAACTACTTGATCGACCTGGTTGAAAGCTCTCCAGATAAAGGGTCAAACATTACGTCGCTGACCGGAACCCAGATTCAGTCGAAACTTGGACAAAACATCGATGTGTCGATGACGGCGCAATTCTTTACGAAAATCCTGCCTCACACTTCCGAAAATGCTTCGCTGAACAAGCGACTGAAATCGGCTCTCGAGAAATGCCTGCGCAAGATCGAGCGCGGACAGACCGGAGACGGCAGTTGGTCTGGAGCAGGTTGGGCCGGTGTTCTTCAATCGTCCATGGCAAACTCAGCTCTCGAAGCAGCCGATGCTTCTGGCATCAAGGTTGACGAAAAAGTACTGGAAAAATCCCGCGATTATCAAAAAGGGAATGTCGACATAAAAACGGGAGAAGTGAAGACCGAGGGAGCGGCTGGAGTTTCGCTGTATGCCATCACGAGCAACCAACGTGCCACCGCACAGGAAGCACGAGATGCCGAACTCAGCATCGATGAAGCGAAGAGCAAAGGCCTTTTGAGGTCTGACGCTCCCGTGAGCCAGGAAAACCTTATGGGCGCAGGGCATTCGGAAAAAGATGCACGACGGCTTGCCGATGCGTACAAACAGAACAAACAAGCTCAGCGCATGCTCGAGGATGAAACCGTGATGAGCGGCTTCGGCAATAATGGCGGCGAGGAATTCCTCAGCTACATGATGACCGCCGAATCCATGGCCATCACGGGCGACAAGGAATACGATGGATGGCATAAGAAGATGAGCCGCCGGTTCGACAAGATCCAGGAAGGAAACGGCAGCTGGTCGGGCCACCATTGCATTACGAGTCCGGTGTTCTGCAGTGCAGCTGTGATTCTGACTCTTACAGCAGACAGGGATGCGCAAATCTTGGTAAAGGAAAAGCGGGAAAAAAGGAACCCGTAATTGTTGGACCGCTCGGTAGGGGCGTTCCCCGCCTGCCTATAGGTTCATCGAGGCGGGCAGGAATTGAACGCCCCTACCCTGTCTCTACTCTGCGAAATTGGCTTTCCTTACACCATTCTTTTGATTACCATAACGCGTCCATACTTGAAAGAATCATGAAGCGCATATCCATTTTCTTTTTGACTTCCCTGGTTTTCCTCCAATGCGGCAGAGATCAAACACACAGGAAATCCGAAGCCGAACTCATTCTCGCGACGTCATGTGAATACCTGTGGAAACACCAGGCTGCAGACGGAGGGTGGCACAGCGAGGTGCATGGCCTGATGAGATCGGGGAAAACGCTCACGCCCTTCATTCTTTTCGCCCTTATGGATGTCCCCGACAGCGTCTTTCAAAAACCGAAGGAAGGCATTAAGAATGCTCTGGAATTCATCAGGAGTCATACAAAGGACGGCGTCCTTGGACTGGACGACCCGGACATTTTGGAGTATCCTAACTATTCCACGGCCTATGCACTCCGGGTGCTCGTGAAGCATGGATCAAGCGGGGATTCCCTGCTCATCCGTCGCATGGTGGAATATCTTGTGTCGCAGCAGTTCACCGAGCAGCGCGGCATCGCCCCTTCACACGCGGCATATGGTAGCTGGGGACTTGGCGAGCTGCGAATTCCGAAAGGCAAAGTCGGCCATGTGGATATCTCCCACACACGCCACATCCTTCAGGCGTTAAACGAAGCCGGCTACGGCTCTGCAGACATGTTCAAGAAGGCCACGCGCTTTCTTCGTCTTCTGCAAAAGCATCCTTCACACGAATCCTCGCCACGAAAGGCTTATGACGGCGGTTTCTACTTTGCTCCCTCATCCGAAGATAACAAGGCTGGGCGCGACAGCCTCAACGTTTTCCGGAGTTACGCAACGCCGACATGTGGAGGCGTTTTATCGCTTCTGGAAACAGGCCACACATCAACGGACGAACCGGTGCAGGCTGCGGTCAAATGGCTCGAGGCACATCCCTCGCTCGAGTATCCGGAGGGCATCCCTGAAAACGACCCCGACCAGTGGCGAAAGGTGCTGTTCTTTCAGCATCTTTCTTCTCGTGCCGAGGTTTACCGCGCTCTGAATTGGAAAGGAGACTGGCGGATGGAGATGGCAAAACTTCTTGCAGTGCGTCAGGCAAAGGACGGAAGTTTCAGCAACCCGTACGGCGCTCCGAACA
>JANOGR010000266.1:0-15074 GCA_031406095.1 Ignavibacteriales bacterium | reverse complement strand
GGGGAATGTCCAGTTCAACCGTTGTCAGGAATTTCTTCCCGATATTCCGTGCGAATTTCGACGGCGTATCGAGTTGAAGCTTCGGTTCAGCTGCCGCATCTTTTTGGCTGCTGGGTTTCTTTGGCGCTGCCGACTCTTTTGCTTTGATTTCAGGCCCACGCGCCTTCATTTCCTCGAGGACCCTTTTCATCGCACGGATGTGGGCCGGGGTAGAGCCGCAGCACGCTCCGATAATCGTCACTCCGGCCTGCAGCAATTCTCGTGCATATTGAGCAAGGTATTCAGGAGATGTGTGGTAAATGGACCTCCCGTTGAGCAACGTGGGAATTCCCGCCGCGGGCTGAGCCGAAAGTGCAATTCCATCTTTGTACATGGACCGAATGAGGCTGAACATACGCTGCGGGCCGACCGTGCAGTTTGCTCCGACGACATCGACGCCGCGCTGGATCAAATGCTCTGCGACTTCGAGAGGAAACGAACCCGAGAGAATCGCGCCGTCTTCAGGGAAAGCCTTTTGAGCAATCAGAGGAATGTTGGTCAGCTCTTTAGCGGCGGTGATGGCTTCGTCGAGTTCAGTAAGACTCACAAATGTTTCAAGGATCAGCAGATCAACACCGGCCTTGAGCAGGACTTCGATCTGTTCCTTGAAGGCATCACGGGCTTGCTGAAGCTTGAGCTTCCCAATCGGTTCAAGGAGCTTGCCTGTCGGGCCGACCGATCCGGCTACATAGACTGAATCCCCGGCTGCGCGACGGGCAATTTCCACGCCGGCACGGTTGATTGCGGCAATCTTATCTTCATGGTGAAACTGCGCAAGGCGCCAGCGGTTTGCGGAAAACGTGTTTGTCTGAATAATTTCGGCGCCGGCCTCAATATACTCACGATGGATCCGCTCCACGATATCCGGGTTCTTCACATTCTGAATCTCGTGGGGCAGTTCGCTGTATTCGTACAAATCGAGCACAGTTCCCATCGCCCCGTCGCAGAGAATCGGGCCTTGCTTCAGACGTTGTCGAAAATCGGGTTTCATCGCTTGGTCAGTTCTTTCATGCGTCGCGCGACATCCTCAGGATTCCACTGATTTGAATCAAAGACTTCAACAAGGTTGCCCTTTGTGTCGAGAAGAACCGTCATGAGGTTATGGTCGATGAGCCCGCCCTCGGATGTCTGAATAATCATATCAAACCCGTCGGTGGCTTTTCGTATTGTTTCTTCGCTTCCCGTCACAAAGCTCCAATCCGCAAAATTGGCGTTGTATTTTTTTCCGTATTTGCGGAGAATTTCCGGTGTATCGTGCTTCGTATCGAACGTAATGCTCAGCAGGTGCCACTTGTTTGTTAATGAAGATTCTTTTTTGAGCGCTCGCTCAATACGGGCAAAATAATTGCTCATCCGGATGCAATAATCTGGCAGCGGACAGCGGGTGTAGATGAAAGTCATGGCAACGACTTTGCCTCTCAGGTCGCTCAGACGGATTGCCTTGCTGTCTTGATCGGTGAATTCAAGGTCGGGTAAGGGTGACCCCGCTCGAAACAACCGGGCAATACGGATATCGTCTGCCAGCCTTTCGGCAACGGGTTCTCCTTTGCCTGACACAGAGATGGTTTCAAGCCAGCTTTCAGAACGCGAGACAGCAAGCGTGCCTAGCACAGAATCCCCTACAGCAATGCCCGCCAGCAAGGTTGAATCCTTCACCTTAAAATTCATCGTCATAGCAGCCATGTAATTCGGAATCTCCTCGTGTGCAATCGAAACTCGCTTGAGCGACGGGTCGATGCGCACGACCTGGCCTTTCAAAGGGAACGCAACAATGTCCGTCTGCTTTTTCTCATCTTTTCCGCAGGAGGACAACAGGAAAAGAAGCAGAACCAGATATTGGGTTCTCACGTTTCCATTACTCCATCGATCCAGTCATCCATACTTTCTTTAAACCCGGTTTCACTTTCCCAGCGCCAACGCTTCCATGACCTGCACCGCGTTGGTCGCAGCGCCTTTTCGCAGGTTGTCTGCCACCACCCAGAGATTGATCCCGTTTTTCACGGTCTCGTCTTTCCTGATTCTCCCGACAAACACATCGTCTTTTTCGTGTGCATGAACAGGCATGGGGTAGATGTTGTTCTTCGGATCATCCTGGACGATAACGCTGGGCGCATTTCGGAGAATCTCACGGATGTCGTCAGGCGAGCACTTCTTCTCGAATTCAATATTCACGGATTCGCTGTGGCCGCCTATCACGGGTATCCGGACACAGGTTGCCGTCAGGTGCAAATTCTCTCCCATAATTTTTTTTGTCTCGGTCATCATCTTGAATTCTTCTTTAGAATACCCGTCGTCGAAGAACATGTCGATGTGCGGGAGCGCATTAAACGCAATTTGATGGGGAAACTTTTTTTCCGTGGCAGGTCTATTGGCAAGTTCGTCGTGAAGCTGGTCGAGTCCGCGCTTGCCGGCGCCGGTGACCGATTGATAGGTCGATACGACCACCCGCTTGATCTTAAAGGCGTCGTGTAAGGGCTTAAGCACGACCACAAGTTGAATCGTGGAACAATTCGGGTTTGCAATGATGCCCGCGTGTTTAAAGATTTGTTTCCGGTTTACCTCGGGTACAATGAGGGGGACCTTTTCATCTGAACGGAACGCGCTGCTGTTGTCGATGACGATGGCACCATATTTCACGGCTGCAACCGGCGCGTAGGTTGAACTAACGTTCGCTCCAGCAGAAAAAAGTGCATACTCAACATGCTTGAAACGGTCCGGCTCCAATTTATAAACAGGAACAGATTTTCCGTTGAAGGAAATTTCATGGCCAACCGATCGCGGCGAAGCCAAAAGCACCAGCCTGTTTACCGGGAATTTTCGCTCCTCCATGACTTTGACCATGGTGCGGCCGACGAGTCCGGTGGCGCCTACGACTGCAACGTCATGCAGTTTCATAAAGGCTCCTTCTTTGGGACCTTCCGAAGGTTTGAATGAAAGACTTCCGAAGTCTACATGAGAATTCAAGAGCAGACTTCGGAAGTCTGCGTTGACCTTCGGAAGGTTTCACAGCAAATCATCAAACGTTTCCCGCTGACGAACGACGCGCACGCGTTCCCCATTCACCAGGATTTCAGCCGGCCTCGGACGCGCATTGTAATGCGAAGTATTCACAAACCCATAAGCGCCTGTTGTGAGCAATGCAAGGCCGTCACCAGGCTTGGTTTTGGAAAGCATCCGGTCGCGGGCAAGGAAATCGCCCGTCTCGCAAATCGGTCCCACGACATCGACCTTTTCATGCTCAAAAGTTTCGATTTTCAACGGAACAACCTGGTGATACGCATTATACAAACTCGGGCGCAACAGATCTGTCATGCCTGCATCCGTGACGACGAATTTCTTGCTGGAGTTCTCTTTTGTATAGAGGACCTTTGTAACAAGGATCCCCGCGTTGGCGACGATGGATCGGCCGGGCTCAAGCCAGATTGTGCATCCTGTTTGCTGGAGAATCGGAAGGACCGCAGCGATGAACTCGCTTGGCGTCGGAACCGGATGGGAAGACGAATCCTCGGAGGGGATTGCTTCGTGTGAAAGGACGCCGTTGTATTGCACGCCGAAACCGCCACCAAAATCAATATGCGAAAGGCGGACACCAGCCTCGCGTGCTCTGTTTATGAAATCGGCAAGGAACTTTGCTGTTGCCACAAAGGGTTCAGTTTTGGAAATCTGGGACCCGATGTGCGTGTGGAGCCCAAGCACCTCGATGGAAGGAAGTGTGATGGCCTGGCGGAGCAACTCCATCGCATTCGCCGGATCGATTCCGAATTTATTGGAGTGTAATCCCGTCGTGATGTACGGATGGCTTTGCGCATCGATGTCGGGGTTGACACGCATGAGAATGCGAGCCGTGGTTTGCAGCCTCAAAGCAATTCTCGAAATGAGCTGGAGTTCCTGGGCCGATTCCACGTTGAACGAAAAGATTTTTTCTTTCAGTGCGAACTCTATTTCATCCTCGCGCTTTCCCACCCCGGCGAACGAGATCTTCCCGGGCGGGAAACCGGCTTTCAGTGCGAGGAAGAGCTCGCCGGCAGAGACAACGTCCGCGCCGGCACCGTGTTCCGCAAGGAGCTTCAGGATTCCAAGGTTGGAATTTGCTTTGAGCGCGTAGCACGTGACATGATCGATCGGGGCGAGGGCGCCGTCAATTGCCTTGTAATTGTCGAGAATCTGATTCCGGCTGTAGACATACAACGGCGTGCCGTACTCCTCCGCCAACTCTGCAACGGGGACTTCCTCGCAAAACAAGTCGTTCTGCCTGTATTCGAAGTAGGGCATGATTATTTACCGTTCTGCAGATATTTTAATAGAGCGTCGGCAATCAAGACACCGCCAAACCGGAACGCATCGACGGTCGGGAGGCCCGTCTCCCGCTCGATCTCTTTCGAATGAGCCCTGGATTCCTCGTCTGTCAATCCCACGGAATTGATCCCGATACCGACAATTTTTGTGGGACGAAAGAACTCTACCACTTCTTCATGAAAGCGGATAATCCGCTTCAGGTCTGGTAGTGTTTGTCCATAGTCGTCTTTGAGTCGCGTTGGCTGGTGGCAAAGGATCATGGCATCGGGCATGGTTCCGTGCATAAGTCCAAACGTCACGCCGGAATAGCCTTGGTGCGTCAGTGCGCCCTGGCCTTCGACAAAAATGTAGTCGTAGCCTTCCGCCACGGAGCGGTCAACTTCAAGCTCGATACATCCGGCGGTATAATCGCTAATAATGGAGTCGACCGCAATACCGCGACCACGAATCATCATACCCGTTTGCCCGGTGGCAACAAAATCCGACTTGAGCCCCCGTTTGTTAAACTCATCTTGTACGCGCAAAATGGTCGTCATTTTGCCGATGTTACAATCTGTGCCAACAGTGAGAATAACCTGCGGTTTCCTAGTTTTCCAGCTCCCTTTTGTAACAACTTCGGAAGCGCGTGGAATTTTTCGATAATCAGTAATCGTTACACCATGTTTCGAAGCAAGCGAGCAAAATTCCTCATCGTCCGACAAGATTGTGTGCAAGCCGCTGAGAATATGCAGTCCGCTCATAAGGGTTTTTTTGATCATCTCCCGCCACGTTTCAGGCAATCTCCCGCCCCGGGGTGCTATGCCGATCAGCAAGTGTGTAGGATGCAATCGGATTCCTTCCTCCAGGCTCGCGATGACGGGGATATCACCGCCATACCCGAGGACCTGTCGAGATGTGGATCCAACCTTTGTGCTGTCGATGATGGCTATGATTTCCTCGCGCATGAACGCGATCGCTCCGTTCGCGGTTTTGGATTTTAAAGGACTGAACAGCCCTTCAGCCAGGATCAGGATTCTTCGGTTCTTTTCCTTCATGACAAAAAGCTGACCAAAAGAGAATACGGAATCAGAATAAATTGAACCGTGGAGAAGACTGCGATGCGAACCGGTTCGAGGCGCATCAATAGGATAATGATCAGTATACCGGCAAAACCAATCTGTCGATACCGTTCTCCCAGTGAAGGGGGCAGAAGGGAGGAAACCACATGAGATCCATCAAGAGGCGGGACGGGGATGAGGTTGAACACAGCGAGAAAAATGTTCATCGCAATTCCATACGAAAACATCCTTGCCAAAAAGATCGCAGCATGTTCCGGAATGGCCACGGCGTCGCCCTCGGATGGCACGAGTTTGCGGAAGATGACCAGCAACACCGCGCAGCCCAGAGCCACAATGAAGTTTGACACGGGGCCGATCAGCGATACGAGGATGTCATCCCTTCTGTAGTTCTTGAAATTCAGCGGGTTCACGGGAACGGGTTTGGCCCAGGCGATGAAGACCGTGCCCGCGGAAAGGTAAGAAATCAGCGGCACGATGACGGATCCGACAGGGTCGATGTGCGGGATGGGGTTCAGGGTCAAACGACCCAGATCACGGGCTGTGGGGTCGCCGAGTTTCAACGCCATCCAGCCATGAGAAATCTCATGGACGATGATGGAAAACAAAAGAATCGGAAACATATAGAGATGTTCCAATGGCTACCTTTTAAACAAGCCGTCCCGCCTACGAGCGGGACAAGATAAAAGACCTTCCGAAGGTTTTCAAAGCCGTCCCACAGGCCTTCGGAAGGTTCTACAGTAAATCCACTTTATGAAAAAAAGGCAACGAATTCAAGGAGATTAGACGATTTCGTGGCTCGGCATTGTTTTTGTAGAGAAGCGCCGGATTTTCTTGAACCGTCGTAGTCTTTTATGTTCATACAAAACGTTGTTGCAACCGGGAGGCGACGATGAAATGTCCGAAATGCGGTTTGGAATGGCAGGATGTGGCGCTTTTCGAGCGGTGAGGCGTCACCCGCGGGGATGGAACGTGCGATGGACTTCTTTCAGATACTCGCGATCGATGTGTGTGTAAATCTGCGTTGTGGAAATATCCGCGTGGCCCAGCATTTCCTGGACCGCTCTCAGATCCGCCCCGCCTTCGAGCAAGTGCGTTGCAAATGAATGACGGAATGTGTGCGGGTGAACTTCCTTTTTGAGTCCTGCGGCCCGGGCGTACTTTGTGACGAGATCCCAGATTGCAGCTCTCGTAATCCTCCGGCCGCGCGCATTCAGGAAAACATAGTCCGCAGATTTCCCGCCACTGGCTGAATTCAAACGGACTTCCTTCCGATACCTCTCCACCCAGTTTCGTGCCGATCGTCCTATGGGCACCAATCGCTCCTTCGAACCCTTTCCGTAGACGAGTACAAGACCCTGATCGAAAAGGAGGTTGGATTGTTTGAGGCCGATTAACTCGGAAACTCTGACGCCGGTCGCATAGAGAGTTTCAAGGATTGCCCGGTCACGAATGCCGAGAGGCTTGTGAACGTCGGGCTGTTTCAGTATCTCATCAATCTCTTGAACGGAAAGGACTTCCGGCAATGCTCTTTTGCGTTTCGGCGTCTCGATGTTCTGGGTTGGGTCATGGACGGCATCTTCTTCTCCGACCAGAAAACGATGAAAACCCCTGACCGCAGAAATGTGGCGTGCAATGCTGAGCGATGAGAGTTTTCGCTCGTGCAAGGTCTGGATGAATTTGCTCAGAAGCTCCTCGGTGGAGTCGACAGCATTCTGCACCGACTTGCCATTGAGAAACTCGGAGTATTTTTGGAGGTCGAAACCGTATGAGGAAAGCGAACGCGGGCTGAGGTTCTTCTCGAGACGCAGAAAATCAAAATAGCGGCCAAGCTGCTTTTCGAGGATAGATCCTTTCGCCCTGGTTTTCCCCGAGGTTCTTTCCGCCATCGAAGTTCATTTTGCGGAATCGTGCCGCGAAAGAGAACTTAACAGAGTCCCGACCGCGAGCGTCGTGGCGACTCCGGCAAGCGTAAACCACGTCCACGCAAGCAGTTTCAGCGAGATCACCGTCACCATGACAAGGATGCCGGCGACAAACGCGGCAAGCGCATCCTCCTGTCTGGTTTTTTTGAATAGCACGCCGAGCAGGAAGGTTCCAAGGAGCCCGCCGTACGTGAAGGAAGCGATGCTGAGTGCGAGCTCGACGACAGCTTGACTGGTATTCATGAAGAAAAAAGCTGAAAGAACGAGAACGCCGGCAATCGCGACGGTCACGCGACGCGAGATTCTTAAAGTTGCTTCATCAGATAATGCGGCGCCAAAAATAGGTTTGTATAAGTCGAGGACCAACGAGGAGGACATGGCGCTCACTGACCCTGAGAGCGTGGACAGAGCAGCGGCAAGAAGTCCGGCAATAAGCAATCCAGACAAGCCCGAAGGCAAGCCCTCGATGATGAACTTCGGAAAGACCTCGTCAGCGCGGCTGAGGCCTAATGAGGATACTGAAGCACCATCATAATATCCGAAAAGAAGGATGCCGACCATGAGAAAAACGGCAAACTGGAATATGATGATCACCCCGCTGCCGATGAGAGCTTTTCGTGCAGACGCCAGGGATTTTGTTGTGAGGAGACGCTGAACGATCAACTGGTCTGCACCATGCGAAGCCATCGAAAGGAAGGCACCGCCGAACAACCCGGCAAGCAGTGTGTACGGCTGGCGGAAGAACCCGTCAAAGCTCAGGTTAAAAACCTGAAGCTTTCCCGCGTTGGCAGCGGCCTGGGTTATTCCAGTCCACCCTCCTGCATTCGAGTTTGCCATCACAACGAGAGCTATGATGGCCCCGCCGAGATAGATGACCATTTGAACTGCATCAACCCAGATCACTCCCCGCACACCACCGACATATGTGTAGACGAGGGCGACAAGCGCAAGAATCACTATGGCCAGGGGATAATCTATGTTCATCACGAGTTTCAGGGGGATGGCGGTTGCGAACAGGCGTACTCCGTCCGCTGCAATTCTTGTCAGGAGAAAGACGATGGAGGCGAGTCGGCGTGTTTTGGCGCCAAATCGCGTTTCAAGAAATGCATATGCCGTTGAAAGCTCGCCTTTGAAGTATGACGGGAGCAAAAACATGCTGACGAGAATTCGGCCGAGAAGATAACCGAATGTCAGCTGGAGAAAATTCAGGTTTGTGAGATAGGCGAGCCCCGGAATACTGATGACCGTCAGGGCGCTCGTTTCCGCCGACACAATGGCAAAGCACACCGCCCACCAGGGAATGCTCTCCCGTCCCACGAAATAGTCCTGCGCCGTTTGGTGTTTTCCCCTCTGCCAGATTCCAAAGCCGAGAATACCCGCGAGATACAAAGCGACGACAGCGTAATCAAATGGAGTGAATCCCATCAAGGGGTTTTTCTATAAGATCGGAGTGAAAGCGCAGTCGAGAGAGCAGGAGAAGCGAACGTTCACGACTTGAGGGCTTTGGCCACCGAGTCGTGGATGCGGAAAGCCCGGTCAAGGTGAGAAATCCGGATAAGGGATAGCACTTTTTTCTGAAGCCCGGCGAGTTTCACGACACCGCCATTCTCGCGCATTTTACGCTCGGCGATCAACAGGGCGCTCAGGCCGCTGCTGTCGCAGAATTCAACATCAGAAAGGTCGACAACAAGTTCTTTCAATTGAGCCGTGCAGAGGATAAGGAATTCGCCTTTGAGCTCGGGCGAAATGGTGGCGTCGAGTTTGCGTTCTTTCAGTTTGAAGACAACTGCGGTTCCATTTTTCTTGACGTCGAACTGCATAAGGGCCGGTGACAAGTTAAAACATTTCCAAACAATTCAAAAGTGTTCTGTAGGCAAAGGAACTGTTTGAGCGCGCCCGCGTTTGGATCTGAAAGTTGTAAAACTGATCGGCATGCGATTTTGCAAAGCCCACGCGCAGCGGTGCATCGGATGCGCGGCAGAGAAAAGCGCTCGGCAGGGCGAGGTTGACGTTGAGGTCGAATGCCACATCGAATGTACCCCTTTTCATTTTTCGAAGCAAATCCTTCCGGGGCACGAACCAGGCGTTGAAGTCTCGGGGGGAAAACAACAACGTAGGAGTTTTTTCGCTCATCCTCAGAGACGCGAGGATATCCTCGCGCGCTGCCACGGTCAGGTGGCCGCTGGAAAACCTCCGAACCAGGTACTTGAGAACAGTCTGCAGGGACTCGGAGTCTGTTGCGGCTTCGGGAAGAATAACAAGGGCGCTGTTTGCTCGATGTACCGCCTCCGTGAAGCGAAGAATCTGATCCTTTGCTTTTCGAAAATGAAACCGCGAGTAGGCAATCCCTACCTTCTGTCTAACATTCTCGAACATGGGCTGGAGCGATCAAACCGCCCTCATTATTTTCGCGCCTTTATTGCTTCGAGGAGTTTCGTAATGAAAGCCTGGTCGAAGAAGTAGTACCGGAATTCCAGGCCCGCCCGAACATAATAATCGTTTGTGCTGTTGGCGATTTTTAAGCCATCAAGATTATCAGTGTTGGTGAGAACAATTTCGCCCGACGCCGTGATGGACATGAATTCGCTCAGGAAGAAGTCGACACCGGCACCGCCTGAGTAAATAATGTCGATTTTGTCCTGGACTGTTGTCAGGAGGGTGGGGCCGCGAGGGTCATAATACAAACCGCCCACACCCGCGAACACAAAAGGATTGAATTTATCATGAGGGAGCAAATCCCCGCTGACATAAAAACTGGCTGAGAAAAGGGAAGTGATGTATTCCCCAGGGGATTGTTTCCATCCGATTTGGCCGCTGGAAAAATTCGCCCGTAACCCCACGTGTTCCATAATAGACCAGCTGATCCCGACGCCGGCTCCAAATTTTGGAACAGCTTCAAGATTTGCTTCGTCCGTGTTGAAAATGTAAGCGGACCCGCCTACCCCAACACCGAACTTTCCGCTTCGAAGCTGACCAAACCCTGCGCTCGCCGTCAGAGCTGCCGCGACGAGGAGGAGAGCAAATCGTGAATGGAGCTTTTTCATACACACACCTCAGTTTATGAAAGATAATGAATTAAGACGACAACAGTTTCTGGAATTCCCTCTCATCGAGAATCGAAATGCCGAGCTGTTTGGCCTTGTTAAACTTCGAGCCCGGCTCTTCACCGGCAACGACATAATCCGTCTGCCGGCTTACGTTGGAAGCCACGACGCCCCCAAGGCCCTCGATCCTCTCTTTGGCCTCGCTCCTGGTCATGGATGCAAGAGTCCCGGTCAGAACAAAAGTCTTCCCCGAGAGCCTTAAACTGGGCACATTGCGTCGTTCTTCCAAAGAAACGCCTGCTTTTTCCAGGCGCTCAACGAGTTTCCGGTTGTTTCGATCCCTGAAGAACTGATAGACGCTTTCGCCTATTTTCGGGCCAATTCCCTGGAGAGTCTGAAGTTGTTCCTCGGTTGCATCCATCAAATTGGCAATCGAATGGAAGTGTTTTGCGAGAAGCAGAGCCACGCCCGAACCCACATGATGTATCCCGAGGCCGAAGAGAACTCGTGGGAACGGTTTTTGTTTGCTCGATTCGATCGCCTGCAATAAGTTCTCGACGCTCTTTTCACCCCAGCGCTCGAGTTTCACGAGATCCTTGCGATGCCGGTGCAAATCGTACAAGTCGGCAAAGTTTCTCACAAATCCCGGTGCGACCAATTGATCGATGATGGCCTCGCCCAGGCCTTCGATGTCCATCGCGCCCCGATGGGCAAAATGCCCGATACGACCCGTCACTTGTGCCGGACATTCGGCGTTTTCGCAATAGTAGTTTGCTTCATCCGCTGGCCGGATCAGCCGGGACCCGCATTCAGGGCATGCGCGGGGCATGCTGAAGCTTTTGCTTCCTGCCGGCCGCTTTTCAAGAATGACGCCGCTGACTTTCGGAATAACATCCCCGCCCTTCTCCACGACCACCGTGTCTCCAACCCGGATGTCAAGCTCTTTGATGTAATCTTCGTTGTGCAATGTTGCCCGGGATACCGTGCTTCCTCCCAGAAACACCGGTTGAAGTTCCGCAACGGGAGTGATCGTCCCCACCCGTCCGACCTGGAGCCTGATATCTTTCAACACGGCTTCGGCCTTGCGTGTGGCGAATTTGAAAGCGATGGCCCAGCGGGGGCTCTTGGCAATCGTCCCCAGTTGGCCTTGTTGCTGTATCGAATCCACTTTCACAACAACTCCGTCGATGTCGTACGGCAAGCTTTCGCGACGTCCCTCCCATTTTTTCCAATACTCCACAACCTGGTTTACGCTGCTGCAAACCTGAACATGGTGGCTCACAGGAAATCCGAGTGACCGTAATGTTTGCAAATTCTCAGCATGACTGCGCAAATCAGAATTTTCTGAGCGGAGAGAGTAAGCGCCAAAATTCAGAGGCCGCTCTGCGACAACCTTCGAATCCTGCAACTTCAAGGTTCCGGCTGCGGAATTTCGAGGGTTCACAAAAGTTTTCTCTCCCGCAAGCTCACGCTCTTCGTTCATGTGGCGGAAATCCTCCCGGTTCATGTACACCTCGCCCCTCACTTCGACATTCTCAAACCCCTTTTTCGATTCCCGGAGACGCAACGGAATCGACCGGATGGTCTTCAGGTTTTGAGTAATCTCATCGCCCTGAGAGCCGTCACCGCGTGTTGCCCCTCGCACGAAAAGCCCCCGTTTGTACACAAGGCTGACGGCAATGCCATCAAACTTCAACTCGCACACATACTTGTAAGTCGCCTTGTTGAGCAACGACTGAACGCGCCGGTCAAAATCCCTCACCTCGTCTTCGTTATACGTATTGGCGAGGCTCAACATCGGGACGGTGTGCGTGACCGTCGGAAATTCTTTGGTCGGCTCGCCACCCACCCGCTGGCTTGGGGAATCAGGCGTCAAGAACGAAGGGTTGGCCCGCTCAAGCTCGACCAACTCCCGCATCAACCGGTCATACTCCTCATCGGAAATCGTCGGCTGACTGAGGACATAATACCGGTAGTCGTGATCCTGCAACTCTTTGCGAAGTGCCTCGACTCGCTTTCGCATCGACCCCGCTGCAGTACCCGAAGCCATGGCAACAGCAGTCAGAGGTTCCGCAGAGCCGAATCTTCAATGATGGCGTTGCGGATCACAGCGCCACGTTTGCCAAGCATTCCCAATTCCTTGCCGTTCAACACAAAGGAAGCACCGCCTGCGTTCCCCATCGTAATGGAGAATCGTTCCTTGGCGGTCCATGATTTCCTGAAGTTGGGTGGAAACAAAAATTCCTCGGTTCGTTTCCCGTCGATCAGAATGCTCATCCAAACCGAATCACGAGTGGTCATTTGAAGGCGTAGGCTGTCTTGTTTTGGAGTTATCGTGGGGATGCTTGGAGTGGCAGCGACGGTTTTCTGAGTTGAAGCTTCGGTTTCTTTCACGACATTGTCAAAAGAAACCTCCGTCGGCTGCTGATTCGGCGCGCTCTGACCGGTGTTTAACAAATAGGCAGTAAGCCCAACGCCGACGACGGCGATGGCAAAAAAGAGGACGTTTTTCTGAAGAGCTGACAGGGCTGAGGGTGACGATGGACGATCCGGTAGCCTTTCCGCTTTGTCCTTGCTCGCAGAAGCGCCGGGTGTCTGACCGGACTCTTGATGCAAGATCTCGTCGTATTTTTTCATCACAACTTCTGTATCGAGGCCCACGGACTCGGCGTATTCTCTGATGAAAGCCCTGATGTACGTCTGAGGTAGGACGCTGAAGCGACCCGTTTCGATCGCCTCAAGAAACTTCATACTAATGCGAGTGGATGAGGATATGTCCATCAGGGAAACCCGTCGGTCCTGACGGGCTTTCCGCAACTCTTCGCTGAGGGAGGCAAGAGTCATACAGCTTGTAGGTTATATTTTTTTGCCACTGTAAAAAGGATGTGTTGAAGAAAAAGTACGACTAATTTGGGGGAGTTTCAAGGTGAAAGCCTCCTAGGTCTGCAGCGTGCGCCTTTTGTCCAGAACTTCTCTCATCGTCTTCGAGAGCTCCTCAAGCTGATACGGTTTTTGCAGAAACCCGTCAACGGAATCGCGCACCTGCGACGATTCCGCACTCTGATTGCTGTACCCGGTGGAAATCAAAACGCATGCGTCGGGGTCGATCTCCTTCAATTTCAAGAATGTTTCCTTCCCGCCCATGGTCGGCATATTCACGTCAAGTACCACAATGTCGAATCGTTTCTTCTTCCGGTATAAGGCGATGGCCTTTTTCCCGCTGTTGACGATCGTGACTTTGTACCCGAGGTTCGCCAACATCCCGCCGATGATCTCTCCGACGTCTTTTTCATCATCCACCACCAAAACACTTTCAGAGCCCTGCAGCAATTTTGACTGGCCCAAGGAACGCTTGATATTGTCAGTTTCTTCGAGAAGCGGAAAATACAAGGTGAACTGAGATCCGACGCCCGGGTCACTCTGCACGCTCACAAATCCGTTGTGTGAATTAATCACGCCGTACACAACGGACAAACCGAGCCCGGTTCCTTTTCCCTGGTCTTTCGTCGTGAAGAACGGTTCAAAGATCCTGTTTTGCACGTCCTTGGTCATGCCGATTCCCGTGTCGGCAACCGAGACGGCCACATATTCTCCCGTTCTTGCTTCTGAAAATGCACCCGGTTGATGGTCGCCAAAATCTATTCTTTCACTTTGCAGAGAAATGACGCCGCCGTCAGGCATGGCATCGCGGGCATTAATGAGGATGTTCAAAACTGCCTGCTGAATTTGCCCATCGTCGCCGTTGATGAGACATATGTCGTTCGTGAGCATTTTTTTGACTTCAATGGTTTTGTCGATGCTCCGCTCGAACAAGTTGAGGGTTTCCTGGATGATGTCGTTCACAATGACGGGGCGAAACTGCACGTTTCCTTTGCGGGCAAACGTCAGAAGCTGACGCGTCAACGAGGCGCCTCTCTTCGCAGCCGTATCGATGATGTCCACAAACCTGTACCATTGATCCTGTTGTCTCATTTTGCGCTTCATGATGGCCGTGGAACCCAGGATCGATGTAAGGATGTTGTTAAAATCGTGTGCGACGCCGCCGGCAAGATTTCCAATACTGTCGATTCTCTGTGCATGGAGGATCTTGGCTTCGAGCTTCTTTTTTTCCGTGATATCCCGGGCGACCGCCCGCATGAGCATCGGGTTCTTGGCCTCATCATAAATAATGGACGTGTTCACGCTAACGTCCATGATGGTCCCGCTGCTTGTCAGCATTTGTTCCTCGAGGCCTTTCACCTCACGGTTCATTTCGAAGATTTCTTTCAGGAGCCGTCTCGCTTCGACGTGGTACGAGGGCGGGTACAGTTTCAGGATGGATTGACCGACCAACTCTTCCTTTCGATAACCAAGTCGATCCGCTTCCGTTTGGTTACAGCTGACAATAAAACCTTCCGCGTTGACAATATGGTACATGTCCGGCGAATGCTCGAACAGGTCCATATACCGCTCCTCAGAGCTCTTGAGCCGGTCGAGGAGAGCCGTGTTCTCCATTGCGACACCGACCTGATTCGCGAACGCATTGATGACGTCGAGCTGCTTATGGGTGAAGGCATCGCGATTCTTGCTGGCGACAACGATCACGCCGAGAAACTTGTCCTTCGTCAGGATGGGCACGGACACCCACGATTCGATGTGGCCGAATTGCCAATCGACCATATTGGATTTCGACGGGCGTTTATGAATCCGCGGAGAGAAGACCCACTCAAGGCGAG
>JANOGR010000253.1:0-10787 GCA_031406095.1 Ignavibacteriales bacterium | reverse complement strand
AGGGACGAAATATTTGTAATACAACAATCGCTAACCAGTTTGTAAGTTCCGTAGGAACGACATAAAAACCATTTCAACCACAATGTTGCGTAACATGAGTAAATTGGCCGATTAAGGCCTGATTCTGAGAAATTATGCGTGTTAGCGTCAGGAGGAAACCCGCCCGACTGAACGACCAGTCGTTCGGGCGGGCTCCTGACGCCGAAGAACCAGTTTTTCAGCAACCTGCTAGAAGGATACCAACATGAGTTTTCAGGGAAAAACAGTTCTTGTCACAGGTGGAAGTGGAGCGCTGGGGTCTGTGATTGTACAACGTTTTTTGGCCGAACAAGCTCAGGTGTGTTTGAGCTACCTCTCGGGAAAGGAAATGGATCGGGTGAAGGACAAAATCGGCCAGAGTCTCGCCGTGCAGGCAGACGTGACGAAGGAGGCCGACGTCGTCAAGTTGTTCGACGTCGTCGCAAAACAATTCAAACGCATTGACATCGTCGTAAACACGGTGGGCGGATTTCTTGCGAGAAAACCCGTGACTGAGGTTTCACTGGAGGAGTGGGATCTTATGATGAACATAAACCTGAAATCAGCATTTTTGTGTACCCGCGAAGCCTTGCGCCGTATGAAAGGCCAACCGTATGGACGCATTGTCAACATGTCAGCCATGGTGGGACTCGCTCCTTCTCCCGGCCGCGCCCCTTACGCCATTTCGAAGGCCGGCGTTTCGTTGCTGACGGACCTTGCAGCGCAGGAGGTGAAAGGAAGCGGCATCACGGTCAATGCGATTGCTCCCAGCATCATCAAAACAGAAGCGAACCTGGCGTCCATGCCGGATGAAGATTCAAAAAAATGGGTGAGGCCGGAAGAGATTGCTGACCTCATCTGCTATTTGTGTTCGGATGCGGGGGGAGCCATAACGGGAACGACCTTGAAAGCCTACGGCGGTGTGTAATTTATGTACATCCTGTCACAGGGTTCTTATTGACTTCCCTTGAAGTTTTGGCTATTTTTGTGTGATTGCATGTTGCATAACGACAGATTTTCAAGGTTTTGATTCACTCGGAGAAAAGCTCATCAGGGGGCAGTTCCAAAAATGAGGAATTGTCCTTTTTTTGTTGTTGCGGAGAAATCTGAATGACGTTGACTGAAAAAATAACTGAAGATCTCAAGACGGCGATGAAGTCGGGGGACAGCATTCGTCTGAACACCATCAGGTCGATTCGGGCGAGAATTATTGAGCTCTCGAAGCGCGGGACAGGGACGGCGATGACACCGGAAGATGAACTGACAACCCTGATGGCCGCTGCAAAACAGCGAAAGGAGGCCATGGAGATGTACGAAAAGGGAGGCAGGAAGGACCTTGTGGCCCAGGAACAAAAAGAGCTCGAAATCATCAAAACCTACCTGCCCAAGCCGCTGACGAAGGAAGAAGCGTTGCACACGGTGACGAGAATTATCAAAGAGACCGGTGCAACGACGGCAAAAGACCTTGGCAAGGTCATGTCTGCTGCCATGAAGGAGCTGAAAGGAAAAGTTGACGGAAGCGTCGTTCAGGAACTCGTGAAGCAGCAGCTGGTGGGCACGCCGTGATTCTGGATTTTCTCATTGTCCCGCCCATTATCCTGACTTCGCTCCTGGGTCTGCGTGACGGCGTCGTCCGAAAGGTAGCGTCGATCGCAGGCACTATCGGCGCGTTGTTCCTTGGTCAAGTGTTCATGCACGAAGCCGGCGTATTTTTCATTGAAAACCTCGGCACGGAGCAAAGTTCAGCTCCGATCCATGGGTTCCTCTCCATTTTCTTCCTCGTCCTTCTGAGCCAGTCGCTGATCTACCATCTGGTCGCAAAGGACTACAAGGTTGGCGGAGTCCTGGACAGGCTGGCGGGAGCCGTCCTCGGTTTTTTCCAGGGCGTTCTTTTCATGAGTTGTTTACTCTGGATTTATTCGTTGGAGGGGATCCCGTCTGCAAAAACAGCGAGGCAATCTGAATTCTACAAACCAGTCGTCAATGTTGCACCACAAGTCCTTGACATGTTTACGAACGTAGGCGCTGAAACAGAAGAGTTTCTGAAAGAAAGAGCCACTCCTACCACGCCGGATGGTTTGAAGAGACCGGCAAGGCGGGACACCTCCAAGGTTCGCTGAGAGATCTCACTAACGGTGCAGCCCGCTTCTCCACATTTGCTTTCCTCTGTCGAATCGGTCATGACAAAGCTCGAATTCGACAAGGTTCTCCATCGAATTCAATCGCATGCCTCATCCGAGCCGGGCAAAGAACTCGCTCTCCTGATTCGCCCTTTTCACACCAATCAAGAAGTCGCCGCAGAACTCGCACGAGTGACCGAGGCCAAAGAGCTTGTCATCGCCGAAGGCTACATCCCCCTGGATGGAGTCAAGAATATTCTGGAATCCCTGAAAAGAGCCTCCGTTGCAAATCAATTCCTCTCGATCCTGGATCTTCTGGATGTTGCATCGACACTGAAAGCTTCACGTGCGATGAGTGCATTTCTTTCAAAGCATCGAAAGGAATGTCCATCCCTGGAAGTCTATATTCCCAGACTTCTTTCAGAAAAGGTTGTCGAATACAACATCACGCAGGCGCTCGATCCCCAGGGGTTTGTGAAAGACTCGGCCAGCAAAGAGTTGCGAACAATCCGCCAGGATATTGTCCATGCAGGCGACCACCTTCGCAAACGGCTTTCTTCCATCCTGCGACAAATATCGGACCAGGAGTTTTTGCAGGAAGAGATCATAACGACCCGCGAGGGCAGGCTCGTCATTCCCGTCAAGGTGGAACACAAGAACCATGTATCCGGTTTCATCCATTCATCTTCTGCCAGCGGAGCGACTGTCTTTATTGAGCCGGCTGAGACTCTGGATCTGAACAACGGACTTCGTGAACTTCACCTTCGCGAAGAAAGAGAAATCCAGCGCATCCTCTTGGATTTGACATCGCAGGTGCGGGAGATAGCGGAACCGCTGGAGTTCAGCGTTCACGCTCTCGAAGAGCTGGACCTCATCTTTGCGAAAGCGAAGTATTCGGTGGAAATATTGGGCACAGCACCAATATTGACCGACAAAAAAAGGATCAAACTTGTTCAGGCAAGACATCCTGTGCTTCTTCAGCGTCATACGCGCGAAGAGGTGATGCCGCTCGACCTTGAGCTCGGCGACGATACAACAACGCTGATTATCACTGGTCCCAATGCGGGCGGAAAAACAGTCGCCTTGAAAACCGTTGGACTGCTTGCGTTGTGCCTGAAAGCTGGATTGCACATCCCTGCCGCGGGGGAATCGGAAATGTGTGTGTTCGATGAAGTATTCGCAGACATCGGTGATGACCAGTCGATTGAGCAAGATTTGAGTACGTTTAGCTCTCATTTGGTGCAGTTGGAACACATCCTCTCCAGGGCGAATGACTCATCGCTTGTGCTTGTGGATGAGATTGGAGCCGGGACGGATCCTGCGGAGGGAGGAGCGCTGGCGGCAGCGACGCTGCTGGAGCTTACTCGACGAAAAGCGATCACGATAGCGACAACGCACCACGGGATGCTCAAAGTCTTTGCTCATGAAACCCCTGGAATGGCCAACGGGTCGATGGAGTTCGACCAGGAAACCTTACGGCCGACCTACCGCTTCAGGTTCGGCATACCCGGAAGCAGTTTTGCCCTCGAGTTGGCGGAGCGGTTAGGCATTGACAAAGCAATTCTGGACAACGCGAGAAAAGAATTGGGTGAAGGGAAGGCAAAGCTGGAGAGCCTCATTGCCGACCTGGAAAAGCAATCACAATTACTGTCGGGTCAGCTGAATGATGCCGCCCGCGATCGTGATCGACTTCAGTCCCTTGTGGGAACGTATGACCAGAAAATGGCGGAGCTGAAAAAAGAATTGGCAATCATCAAACGCAAGGCGGTCGAAGAGGCTCGTCAGCTTGTCCATGATGCGAGGGCAACCATCGAGCATACAGTGAAAGAGATTCGTGAAAGCGCTGCGACGAAGGAAATAGTGAAATCCGCAAAGGAGGGTATGCGGAACCTCGCCGGCCGGTTTGAAGAAATGACGGCGGGATTGTCCGAACATGAGGAACTCCGTTTAGCCGTCGGCGATACGGTGAAGATTAAAGGAGCCAATGAGATAGGCGAAATTGTCGAGCTTCAGGGGAATTCTGCATTCGTTCTGCGCGGGCAAACCCGCATCAAAGCCAATGTGCTCGACCTCGTCAAACAGCAGAAACCAGAAAGAAGCGACTTTGCCTACTCGTCTCCGGTGGAGCTTCAGGGTGTGAAAAACGAAATCGACCTGCGGGGACTCATGGGCGACGAAGCCATCAGCGAAGTTGAGCGCTTTCTCGACAATGCCTATGTGGCCGGTCTGGGAAGGGTGGACATTATTCACGGAAAAGGCACTGGAGCGCTCCGCAAGCGAATCGGGGATTTTCTTAAGGAATATCCCAAAGCAAAAGCTTTTCGCCTGGGCGAGTGGAATGAAGGAGGGACGGGTGTGACGGTGGTTGAATTGAAGGAATGACCTTGAAGCACCGGCAAATCAGGAAATTGCTTATTGCCAACAGGGGAGAGATTGCCGTTCGCGTTGAGCGCGCTTGCCGCGAACTTGGAATTCGCTCGGTAGCAGTTTACTCCGACACCGACCGAACGTGCCTCCACGTGCTCATGGCGGACGAGGCCTTCCCGCTTCATGGAGTGACCGCGACAGAGACCTATCTGGCTCAGGACAAGATCATCGAAATCGCCAAGAAAGCCGGCGTCGATGCAATTCATCCGGGGTACGGTTTCCTCTCCGAGAATCCGGTTTTTGCAGAGCGCTTACGGAATGAAGGTATCATTTTTGTTGGGCCGCATCCTCAGGCAATTCGAACATTGGGGGACAAAACGGCAGCGCGGAAACTTGCCGCCAAACTGGGTATCCCCACGGCAGCCGGAACTCCAGAGCCGCTCAAGGACGATGCACAGGCTCTTCATTTCGCTGAACAATTGGGCTTTCCGGTTCTCCTGAAGGCCGCAGCAGGTGGAGGAGGAAAGGGAATGCGTGTGGTGAGCTCTCGGGAAGAAGTATCTGCAAACCTCCGAACGGCGAAGAGCGAAGCAAAAAGCGCATTCGGGGACGACCGCGTCTACATGGAGAAATACATTCAAGACCCGAAGCATGTGGAGATCCAGATTCTCGCTGATGAGCATGGCAATACGGTGTACCTCGGCGAACGGGAGTGCTCGATTCAGCGAAGACATCAAAAAGTGATCGAAGAATCGCCTTCTCCCATAATGAATCCGGAAATGAGGCGGACCATGGGCGAGTCCGCAGTGCGGCTGGCAAAAGAGGCAGGCTACACCAATGCCGGAACGATTGAGTTTCTGGTGGACAAAGAGAGGCATTTCTATTTCCTTGAGGTCAATACGAGGCTTCAAGTGGAGCATCCGGTGACGGAATGCGTGACTGGAATTGACCTCGTGATGCAGCAAATCGCGATTGCAGAAGGTCGTGAGCTTACCCTTCGCCAGGAGACGATTCAACCCCATGGCCATTCAGTCCAATGCAGAATATATGCGGAAGACCCGGCGAACGACTTCTTTCCGTCTACGGGGACTTTACGAGAGTACCGGTTGCCGCAAGGTCCAAGGGTGCGCGTCGATAACGGCTTTAAGCCTGGAGATGAAATCAGCGTCTATTACGACCCGCTGCTGGCAAAAGTCATTACATGGGCGGACACTCGAACGGATGCCGTCAAGTCCATGGAACGGGCACTCAAGGAGTTTGTCGTCTCTGGTGTCGAAACAACAATCCCATTCTGCCTTTCGGTTCTGAGTCATCAAGCGTTCCTTGATGGCAGCTTTACGACTCGTTTTGTCGATGAGCATTTTACTCCAAACCGTCTCGGCACCGCGGACACTGAAGAAGAAGCCACCGCCGCGCTCGCCGCATCGCTCATATGGAATCGAAGGCCGAAGTTCAGCACGAATGGTCAAACCGGTTCCCCGGGCAAGCAGCGGTCGAATTGGAAGGACCTTCGAAAAGAAACCTATCGCCAGTGATGGACGAAAACCTCGTAACCGTTGGTTCGCGTGAATATCG
Source organism: Ignavibacteriales bacterium (assembly GCA_031406095.1). GTDB lineage: Bacteria > Bacteroidota > Ignavibacteria > UBA10030 > UBA10030 > JANOGR01. Next base: position 4,707 of record JANOGR010000253.1, on the reverse strand, counting down.
GATTGCCCTCCAAAGTGAAGGGAACGCGCTTATCAATGGGCATGAACAGCATTATGATTTCACCAGGATCAGCCCCGAGTCTTATTCCCTCATTGTCGATCATGTTTCAAGCACGGTGTTTGTCGAATCCGTCGATCTTGAGGAAGGCAAGTTGCGGCTTCGTGTGAACGGCCGACTCTATTGCCTGACCGTTGATGACCGTCGATCGCTTCTTCGCAAGTCCCTCCTTCAGAACAAACAGCACCATCGGGAGAGTCAGGTGGTTCGTGCCCCGATGCCGGGTCTCGTAGTGAAAGTGGAAGTGGAGGTAGGTGCTCAAGTGGAAACCGGTCAGGGTCTGGTTGTGTTGGAAGCCATGAAAATGGAGAACGAGATCAAAGCTGTGCAGCGGGGCAAAGTAGAATCAATTCATATATCGGCAGGGAAGATAGTCGAGAAGGGTGAAAAGCTACTGACCATTGTGCATGACTGATTTTCTGAATGAAAATTTCAAATGAACATTCCTGAACCCGAAGTCAACCTGTCCATTGCCATGGAACATGGGCTCACCGAGGAGGAGTACGGCCGGATATTGAAGATCCTGGGCCGGGTGCCAACATACACCGAGTTGGGAATTTACAGCGTCATGTGGAGCGAGCATTGCAGTTACAAGAACTCTATCGCCGTGCTGAAAACCCTCCCGAGGTCGGGCGGCCGGCTGCTCGTGGGAGCAGGGGAGGAGAACGCAGGCCTTGTCGACATCGGTGACGGGTTAGCAGTTGCCTTCAAGATAGAAAGCCACAATCATCCATCGGCCGTTGAACCCTACCAGGGAGCAGCCACGGGCGTCGGGGGAATTCTCAGAGACATTTTTTCGATGGGGGCCCGGCCAATCGCCATTCTGGATTCCCTCCGATTCGGGAATCTCGATGATGCCCGCTCACAGTATCTCTTCAAGCGAGTTGTGAAGGGAATAGCCGATTATGGCAATAGCTTCGGTGTTCCCACCATTGCAGGTGAAGTATATTTTGACCCATGTTACAGGGATAATCCGCTTGTCAACGCAATGGCTGTAGGGATAGTGAAGCACGACGGTGTGGCAAAGGCTGTGGCCAAGGGAAAGGGAAACAAGGTGATGATCGTAGGCTCGTCCACCGGACGGGATGGAATTCATGGAGCCACCTTCGCATCCGAGGAGATATCGGAAAAGTCCGAGGCCAGGCGTCCGTCTGTCCAGGTTGGCGATCCTTTTGTGGAAAAACTCCTCCTGGAAGCCACTCTGGAGGCCATCTCCTCCGGTCATCTTGTCGGTGTGCAGGATATGGGAGCAGCTGGTATTACATGCTCCACGGCGGAAATGAGCGCGAAGGGTGAGACAGGAATGCGAATCGATCTTGACGCAGTGCCTTTACGCGAACCCGGAATGACCAGCTACGAAATAATGCACTCCGAATCGCAGGAAAGAATGCTTTTCATAGTCAAGAAAGGGCATGAGAAGGATATAGAGAAGATATTTAGCAAGTGGGACTTACACGGCGTTGTTATTGGCGAGGTAGAGGATGGTCTGAACGTGAGAGTGTCGCAGGGAGGGAAGTTGGTGGCCGATGTTCCTGCGAAGTCACTTGTCCTTGGCGGCGACGCACCTGTCTACATCAGAGAATCAAGAGAGCCGGAATACATCAAAGAGGCTAGGAAGTTTCGACCGGAGGAAATTCCTGAGCCCACGGACTATAACAACGCATTCCTGGAGATCTTAGGCCGGCCTTCCATCGCAAGCAAGCGTTGGATTTTTGAGCAATACGACACGATGGTCAGGACCAACACAGTTGTCAATGCCGGCCATGACGCAGCTGTAATTCGGTTGAAGGGTTCAAGAAAAGGATTGGCCGTAAAGACCGACTGCAATGCAAGGTTTGTGTATTTGAACCCCCGAAGGGGTGCACAAATAGCTGTAGCTGAGGCTGCCAGAAATGTTTGTTGCGTTGGCGCTAAGCCCATTGCCATCACGAATTGTCTGAACTTCGGAAACCCGTACGACCCCGGTGTCTTTTGGCAATTCAAGGAAGCTGTGGCTGGGATAGGCGAGGCTTGTAGAGTTCTCGAAACGCCCGTGACCGGCGGCAACGTGAGTTTCTATAATGAGAGTCCTAAAAGCGCGATTTATCCAACACCGGTGATTGGCATGCTTGGATTGCTTTCAGATTATGAGCACCGAATGGGCTCCGCATTTAGGTCAGCGGGTGATGCAGTATTGCTCCTCGGTGCAAATAAGAGTGAGATCGGCGGTTCAGAATACCTTACCTGGCGAATCGGCGCGGCAAAGGGCGATGCTCCCGAGCTCGACTTGGAGATTGAAAGGAAGCTTCAGACAGTTCTCCTGGACGTCATTGGGCGTGGCCTCATTAACAGCGCTCACGATGTCTCTGAAGGAGGAATCGCGGTGGCTCTTGCAGAGTCGCTCCTCGGCAGCCCCGATGGCCTCGGGGTTAAGGTTTCAGGTAACCTAGGGCCGAGTAACCGTTTTGATTTTAATATATTTAGCGAGAGCCAGTCAATGGTTCTTGTGAGTGCACATGATGAAAATAGGCGCGCCGTCATGCAGTTGGCGCGGGCAGCTGGGCTGTCAGCCGGGAAAATAGGAACTGTGAACGAAAGCGGAAGAATCGCTGTTGCTGGTCGAATCTCAGTTGATCGGGCTGCAGCGAGGATGAGCTATGAGCAGTCAATAGCTCGATATCTTGGGGAGGAGAAGCCATGAACATAACGATTGACAAAGAGCATTCAGGTTCTGGACTCCCGCTTACAATCCGCGGGAGTGACAACGCATCTTTTTTTGCTTGTCATTCCGTCGGATTTTAAGACGGAATCCAGAGCGGGTTTGATTTGGATCCGTGGCAAGAGTCGATCCTTTTGTTTAACTTGACATAATATACATTATACAACACATTTTCTCGATCCAAATTCCGGCTAATCTTCATGTGCCGCTCCCACTAAACCTCAACTGAACCACTGAAAACCACCTCTGCCGGGCCGCTCAACACAATAGCCTCATAGCTGATCCCGTCGCTCCTGAACGTCACTTCAAGTTTCTTTCCACTCCTTGCCACGATTGTCACAGGCGACTCGAGCTTCCATATCCGATTTCCGACTACGGCACATGCGATTGAGCCTGTCCCACAGGCTAATGTTTCCGCTTCGACACCACGTTCATAGGTCCTCATATACAATACCTTATGGTCGTCCACTTCTACAAAGTTTACATTGGTTCCCATCGACCCGAATCTCTTGGAATGAGCAAGCCGCCTGCCAATCGTCACGACATCCAGCTTATCGAGGACGCCCTTACGAAGTGGAATCACGACGTGTGGCGATCCTGTATCGACAAAGTGCGCTTTTGCCTTCTGAGTGGTCACGCGGAGCATGAGGTTCGACTTGAGCCCGCTAGGGTTCTTCATGGAAAGCGACACCCAATCTCCGAGGACACTTACCGCATAGACGAAGTTCAGTGCCTCGAACCTTTGTTCAGCTGACGCAATCCCGTGAAGAAGGGCATAGCGTGCTATGCAGCGCCCTCCGTTCCCGCACATGCCTCCGTAGCTCCCATCGGCGTTGTAATACATCATTCGGTAGTCTGCAACGGTGCTGTTTTCGAGGAGGAGGAGTCCATCCGCTCCGACTCCCCACCTCCTGTCGCAAAGCTTCTGTGCCAGCTCAGCTGCGTTTATGACGAGGCCAGACCGGTTGTCAATGACAACGAAATCGTTACCGGCACCCGTCATTTTTGTAAATTCAATTCTCATGGGTTGCAGAATATGGTCTTACTTGAGCGTCAGACTCTAAGTAGTTAACGCCCGATCCTTTCTTCACGACTTCACCATTCGACACTGGACATTCAATCTTTTCATCTCTCTTTTCGTTTCCTCGACGCCTTTTCCTTTTCGTTGAACTTGAGCGCCAGGTCAAGCCAGTGGCTTAGTTCTTTCCCGGTTCGCGTCCCATCCGGGCCGACGAAGACAACGCCCATCATCGGGCGTCCCGTAAAGTCCATTTCCCTGCAGCCTTTTCGCATGAGGGCTTCTTCATACACCAACGGATCGATGCGGGCCATGAGGTCGTGTTTCACGATTCCCACGCACATTTTGCCGTTCACCATGAACGTCAGGCCTCCCATCATTTTCTTTTCCTCAACTTTTCGGAGAGGCCGCAGGCCGTACCGCACTCGATCCGCTAGTTGTTCGTCATATGCCATAAATTGTCGTCCTTCTTTACTGCTTGTAAAACTTGGTGCAATTTTTGACTTTTAGGACTCGATGAATCAAGCCCCTACCGTGTTGTCGTGCGAAAGGGCGCTACTTCATTCCGCGTTTCTTTTTCTCAATGAGAACTTGTGCATCCACCGGCGCCGCGCACACTGGACAAACATAGCGGCGAGTGGTTTCGTTGAGGTCGGGTTCGCGGACCTGCTTGCAATTGGGGCAGCGGACTAAAAGCGGCTTTTCCTCATTCGATGGTGCCATCTACGATTCACCATTGCTACATTCAATGTTGAAGTGCAACAGCTTTTGAAAAGACTTCTTTAGGTGTTTTGAAGAATAAGGATTTTCTAGGTCTGTTGTTGAGACGTTGTTCAAGACGTTTGATCGGTTTGGTGTTGATGCGAGCGAAATCGGTTTTCTTGGGGAAGACACGACGAACTAAGCCGACGGTGTTTTCGACGGTACCCTTTTG
>JANOGR010000240.1:0-3320 GCA_031406095.1 Ignavibacteriales bacterium | reverse complement strand
CAAAAAGAAAGAGTCTTTCGACTCCAAGGACTTTCAAACAAATGTACTCATCTCTTGACTCAATATCAACACCGATCCATACCCTCACAGCCTCTCCCATAACCTCATTACTTCATTCGTTTGTTCCTGTGAACATTTTCGCATCACGGAGCGTCGTTTTCATTGCTGAATCAACGTAAAGCGTATCTTCTCTTGTTTGCCCAGCCATTTCTGAGTAATTTTATCAAAAGGAAGCTCAAATGCATATTGGAATTACGTGTTACCCCACTTACGGTGGCAGCGGCGTCATTGCCACAGAGCTCGGAAAAGCCCTTGCAGAAAAGGGCCACTCCGTCCACTTCATAAGCTACGCGCTTCCGATGCGCCTGGAAGGCTTTTCGAACAACATCATCTACCACGAAGTAGAGATGTCAAGCTATCCACTTTTCGATTTTCCCATGTACACTCTTGCACTGGCGAGCAAAATGGTGGAAGTGGCCCAGTACGAGAAGATCGACCTCTTCCATTGTCACTACGCCATTCCCCACGCAACGAGCGCCTATCTTGCCAAGAAGATGCTCAACCAGCCCAACCTGAAAGTGATCACGACGCTGCACGGGACCGACATTACGCTCGTCGGCTTGGAGCCGAGTTTTCTCTCCGTCATGAAATTCAGCATCGAGCAAAGTGACGGCGTCACGGCGGTTTCCCGATTCCTGCGGGAGAAGACGCTCACCAATTACAACATTGAAAAAGAAATCGAGGTCATCCCGAATTTTGTGGATGGTGCACGATTCAAAAACACGCATAGCGATGAGGTCCGCAAGCAGTGTGCACCCCACGGCGAAAAAGTCATCGTGCATACTTCGAATTTTCGGCCTGTGAAACGTGTGGCGGATGTCATTCGCATCTTTGCTGAAATCCGAAAGAAAATGTCTGCCCGTCTTCTGCTCATCGGTGACGGCCCGGACAGATCTCAATGCGAATTGCTCGCACGCGAACTGGGCATCCATGACGACGTCAAGTTCCTCGGAAAGCAAACCGAACTCGTCCCCATCCTTTCATCAGCCGACCTGTTTCTCATGCCGAGCCAATCCGAGAGCTTTGGGCTTTCTGCCCTGGAGGCAATGGCTTGTGAAATTCCCGTCATATCGTCAAGCGTGGGTGGACTTCCCGAACTCGTCGTTCACGGCCAGACCGGTTTCATTGCCGAAATAGGAGACATTGATCGAATGTCACGTTATGCCATTGACCTTCTTACGAACTCTTCAAAACGTCTGCTCTTTGCAAAGGCTTCCCGACAAAAGGCGATGGAATTCAATTCGGACAAAATCATTGCTCAATACGAGCAGTACTACGAGAAAATCTTGTACAGCTCAGAAGTCCCGGCCAAGTAATCCCCGTTTATGGCAGAACGGCACGATGCCGCGAAACACCTCTCCCTCATCGAGGAACTCATCGAGGTATTTCAAAAAGAGGGCTTTTCCGTAAGCGCAGCGGATGGCGCGAAGGGGTTCTCTTCCCCTCTCGAACTGCACAATGAAGGATACGGAGATCAGGAAGACAAAAAGCCGGACGTCTATGCGTACGACCCATCGAGGCGATGTTACATCATCGGAGAGGCAAAAACGGGGGCAGGCGACCTCGAAACAGAACATGCGCTGACGCAATACAATGTTTTTCTTGACCAGTTCGACAAGCGCAGCGGCGATCAAGCCATCTTCTACATCATCCTTCCCTCAGGCAAAGTCGCCGAGTTCAACACGCTCATCACGCATTACATTCATAGAGACTACTGGGGGAAAATCGTGCTGGTCAGTTCGTCACATTGGAAGGACTGATCAGGCAAGACGCAGTTTTGCGAACCTCAGGATGAGGTGCTTGACGCCGTACCCTTCAAACTGCACTGTTGCTTTCCTGGCATCCCCCGCTCCCGTCACTTGAATCACTTTGCCGCGACCGAAATTTTCATGCACGACGATCACGCCACGATGGATTTCAAACCCCTCCTGCGATTCAGACTCATAGTCAGGCATGGGGTCTGCGCCGTTTCCGGGTTCCTGGATTTTATGCTTTCGGCCGGGTTCGTGGTTCCTCGACCGTGACCCGTTGCCACCTCCGACAGACACCTTCCGATGCAGCTCGTTCACAACATGAACGACGTTTTCTTTTCCAATCTCGGCCATGAACCTCGATATACTCGGGTAGGAAACCTCACCGAAACGGTAGCGCAGCCGTGTATAGGTGAGATAGAGTTTTTTCTGAGCTCGCGTAATTCCCACATACAACAGCCTTCGTTCCTCTTCAAGGTCTGAGCGTTCAAGCGAGTTGGAATAGAACGGAAGCAGCCCTTCCTCCAAGCCAGCGATGAAGACTACCGGGAATTCGAGCCCTTTTGACGAATGGAGAGTCATGAGCGTGACGGCATTCCGTGTCCCTTCCCAATCGTCGATGTCCGACACGAGTGCGACTTCTTCGAGAAATGATTCGAGAGTTGCCTCTTCTCTCTCGTCTGAAAATTCAGAAATAGCAGAAAGGAGTTCCTGAACGTTTTCCCATCGGCTCATGGATTCCGGCGTGCCTTCTTCCTTGAAAATCTTAAGAATCCCGAGTTCGTCCACAAGCGACCGGATCAGTTCCGTAAAAGACATTTCTTTTTGCAGGGATCGGTACTTTTCCACGAGGGTATGGAATTGCCGCACACTCTTTCTTGTCCGGTCGGCGATGTCATTGATTTTCTCGACAAAACCCAGAACGTCGTAGAGTTTGATTCCCCGTTCGAGAGCGAACGTGCGCAACCGTTCGACGGTGGTATCGCCGATCCCGCGGCTCGGGTAGTTGAGAACCCGAAGGATGCCCTCCTCATCGCTTGCATTGGCGATGATCCTCATATACGCCAACACATCCTTGATTTCTTTCCGCTCATAGAATTTCACGCCGCCGACGATCACGTACGGAATGCTATTTCTGCGCAGGGCGTCCTCAATCGTGCGAGATTGAGCGTTCGTGCGATACAAAACAACATAGTCTTTCAAATCGAATTTGTTCCTGTGACTCTCCTCCTGGATTGCCTGGACAATCTGATAGCCCTCGTCCCTGTCATCGGTGCATTCGACGAGCGAGATAGGGTCGCCCGATTCATTCTCCGTCCACAGATCCTTGGGAAGCCTGTCATTGTTGAAACGGATAAGCTGGTCCGCCGCACCCAGGATGTTCTTTGACGAACGATAGTTTTGCTCCATTCGGAACGTCTGGCAATCGGGATAGTCCTTCGAAAAATCAAGAATATTGCGGATGTCGGCTCCCCGGAACGAGTAGATGCTTTGTGCATCGTCGCCCAC
>JANOGR010000226.1:0-4503 GCA_031406095.1 Ignavibacteriales bacterium | reverse complement strand
TGTTCGTTTCAGCGATAACATAAAACTGGTAGGTCGGCCTTAAGGCCGACCTACCATGCCGCTTGGAACATGAAAGAACATTTGCAAAATAACTACGCAATTATCGTAGACGGGTTAACAAAGAAGTTTGGCAACTTCGTTGCAGTGGATCAGGTCAGCTTCAAAGTGAGACGAGGAGAGGTTTTTGGTTTCCTCGGCCCAAACGGCGCCGGAAAATCCACAACCATCCGTATGTTGTGCGGCCTCATGAATCCGAGTTCAGGCACGGCAACTGTCGGTGGATTCGATGTCGGAAAGAACCCTGACGGAGTGAAAACCACCATCGGCTATATGTCGCAGCGGTTTTCCCTGTACGAAGACCTCACCGTCGAGCAGAATATCAACTTTTATGGCGGCATCTACGGTCTTGAGGGCAATCGACTCAAGGAACGCAAAGAATGGGCCGTCGAAATGGCGGGGCTGAAGGGCAAGGAAGAGATTCTTACGCAATCGCTCTCAGGAGGTTGGAAGCAGCGGCTGGCGTTGGGTTGCGCCATTCTCCATGAGCCCCCGATCGTCTTCCTTGACGAACCGACGGGCGGCGTCGACCCTGTTTCGAGGAGGAATTTCTGGGACCTGATTTACACGCTCTCCAGTTCCGGTATCACGGTGTTCGTGACAACTCACTACATGGACGAGGCTGAGCACTGCAACACGATTGGGCTGATCTATGCAGGAAAGCTGATCGCCCTTGGTTCCCCGACAGACTTGAAGCATCAACTTGACCGGTTCGCAATTTTCGAAGTCGCCTGCGTACGGCCCATTGATGCGATGGAAATTCTACAACGGGAGCCGTGGGTGAACGAGACTTCCATATTTGGCTCGAGTTTTCACGTGAGCATGGAGAATATCCCTGCAGCGAAAGAGCAGATCGTTGAAACGCTCGGCAAAAAAAATATTTCGGTTGACCGGTTGGACCGGATTCTCCCATCGCTCGAAGACGTGTTCATTCATCTGATTGCCGAGGTGGACAGGAAGGAATCATGAATATAGGGCCTGTGGTGAGAAAAGAGTTTCGTCAGATTCGCAGAGATAAGCGCGCTCTGGGAATTCTGATTTTCATACCCGCTGTCCTCCTGATTCTCGTCGGCTATGCGCTCAATTTCGACGTAAAACATCTTCGCCTTGCTGTTTACGACGAGGATAACACGCGCACGAGCCGGGAGTTTGTCAACAGCTTCGTTCATTCAGAATATTTCGAATACAAGTATCATGCCCTGAGCAAACGCGAGCTCGACGAGGTCTTGAACGACGGTACGGCCCATCTTGCACTCGTCATCCCCAGGGATTTTTCACAGAACCTCCTTTCGGGAAGACTAGCAACCGTCCAGGTGATTCTCGACGGTTCAAACAACAACACAGCTTCGGTTGCATCGGGTTATGTCGCGGCGGGCATTCAGGATTATTCACGGAAGATCTTGACGGAGTGGCTGGAAAAGCGCGGAAGGTCGCTGGTGGTACCAATCGATGTCCGGCCGAAACTGTGGTATAATCCCGAGCTGAAGACGGCGAAGTATCTGGTACCCGGATTGTTCGGTCTCATCCTGATGATTGTCACCGTGATTTCGACGTCGCTTTCCGTTGTGAGAGAAAAAGAACTGGGGACGATGGAGCAGCTCAAAACCTCGCCGTTGAAGTCTTATGAAATCATCATCGGCAAGGCGATCCCGTACGTGGTGATCGCACTGATCTCTGCAACGCTTATCATGGTCCTGGGCGCGCTATTATTCGACGTACGAATACAGGGAAGCATTCCATTGCTGTACCTCGCAATTCTCATTTTCGTGCTGGGAGGCTTGGGGCAGGGATTGCTTATTTCGTCCATCGCCAATTCACAGCAGGTGGCTTTTTTTGTTTCGGTGTTTTCCTCACTCCTGCCTTCATTTCTCTTATCCGGATTCATTTTTCCCATCAAGAGCATGCCGCTCGCACTTCAGGTGGTTTCAAATCTTCAAGCGACAAAATTTTTCCTCGTGATTGTCCGGTCGATCATTTTAAAAGGCGTCGCCATTGGTGCTTTCTGGGAACAGTTTGTGTACTTGTTCCTGTTTGCGGCTCTCACGATTGGTGTGAGCAGCTTCCGGCTCCAAAGGGAGTTATCACGATGAAAGTGATTCGTGAGATGATCGTGAAAGAGTTTTTGCAGATACGGCGGGACAAGCGCATGTTGCCCATTGTCATTCTGGCGCCGATTATCCAGGTCATCCTCCTGGGCTATGCGGCGACCGTTGACGTGAAGGAAATTCCACTTGTTGTCTCGGACATGGACAACAGCCGTGAAAGCCGGGAGTTCATTGCCCGGTTTACGAATTCGGGGTATTTTATCATCGCAGCGTACGTAGACCATCCGAAGAAGACGGATGAGTACCTCGACGGCAGTAAAGCGACGATGGCGGTGCTGATTCCAGAGAATTTCGGCAAGAACATCGCTTCAGGGAGGGGGACTCAACTCCAGCTGATTGCTGACGGGGCGGATGCAAACACGGCGAACATCAGTCTGGGGTATGCCAGTCAGATTACGGCAGGATACTCGCAGAGCATTTTGATGAATCAGCTTTTGAAAACCAGCGGGGGGTTGGCGCCGCCCCAGTTGAAAGTGGAAACGCGTGTGTGGTTTAACCCTGAGCTTCGCAGTGCAAACTACATGGTGCCGGGTGTGGTAGCCCTCATTCTCATGATCATTACCACGACGTTCACCTCTGCCGGAATTGTGCGGGAAAAAGAAATCGGCACGATGGAACAGCTGCTCGTCACGCCGATGAAGCCGTACCAGTTGATCCTCGGAAAGCTGCTTCCGTTCGTGATTATTGGGTTTATCGATGTAATACTTGTGCTTGGCGTAGCCGTGAACTTGTTCGGTATTCCCCTCAAAGGTAGTATTCCGCTACTTTTCGGCCTGGCAGGATTGTTTATCCTCACAACGCTGGGGCTGGGACTGTTTGTCTCCACGATCTCTCACACCCAGCAGCAAGCGATGATGACGGCCCAGTTTTTCATTTTCTTCCCCATGATTTTCCTGTCCGGTTTCACGTTTCCGATCGAGAACATGCCGGAGGTCATCCAGGCGATCACCTACATCATCCCGCTTCGGTATTTTCTCGAAATCATTCGAGGGCTTTTCCTGAAGGGTGTTGGAATCGAAACACTCTGGCCGCAAGCGCTGGCGCTTCTCGTTTTCGGAGTGACGATTTTATCGCTGAGTGTGTTGCGGTTTCAAAAGAGGCTGGGGTAGCTGGTACATAGCCCGACCCTTAAGGGTCGGGCTAGAACAGATTCAATTCACACTGCAAACACCGCCGCAACAGGAGTCGCCCATCGAGCAGGAGTCAGCTTTCTTGGATGCTGGAGAGGCAACGGCGACATAGGGGACCGACATGAGCTTCCGATGGTCGCGTGAGGAGCAGGAAGGGCAGATGACATCTTCCTGGATCTCACGGACCTTATGGTACACGTCGTAGAGTCCACCGCAATTGTTACAACGATAATCGTAGATGGGCATTGTTTGGTATTTTTGTTTAGAAGTCCGACTTTTAATAAGATTCGGTCAGTGTAAGAAGTCGGACTTCTTACCTGTTAGTTTTTCAAAAGCATCCTCAGCACGTACTGCAAAATCCCTCCGTGCTTATAATAATCAACTTCGTTCGGAGTGTCAATCCGGCAGACCGCCGTAAACGATTTGACCGAGCCATCCGGCGACTTGGCCGTCACCTTCATTTTCTTCCTGGGGCGAAGGTCTGATGCTATTCCTTCGATTTCAAACGTTTCGAATCCTGTTAACCCGAGTGACTTGGCAGTCTGGCCTTCTTCGTACTGGAGCGGTAGGACGCCCATGCCGACCAGGTTGCTTCGATGGATTCTCTCAAAGCTCTCCGCGATGGCTGCACGAACGCCGAGCAAAAACGGCCCTTTGGCCGCCCAGTCGCGGGATGAACCCGACCCATATTCTTTTCCCGCTAAAACAACCAGCGGAATGGCTTCGGATTTGTATTTCATGGCGGCGTCGTAAATGAACACCGGTTCTTTGGATGATGGGTGGATGGTCCAGCCTCCCTCTGTTCCGGGTGCCATGAAATTCCGGAGTCGAATGTTGGCAAATGTTCCTCGCATCATCACTTCGTGGTTTCCGCGCCTTGAGCCGTACGAGTTGAAATCCTTTTTACCGACACCATTGGAAATCAAATAGTGGCCGGCAGGACTCTTTTCTGCAATGGACCCAGCGGGCGAAATATGATCGGTTGTCACGGAGTCGCCGAGTACTGCAAGCACGCGTGCGTCGTGGATGTCCTGCAAAGGTTTTGGCTCCATCGGCAGATTTTCAAAGTAGGGAGGAGCTTTGACGTACGTTGAATTTTCTGCCCATTCGTAACGGGCTCCTTTGGGCACGGGTAATTCCTTCCACCGCTCATCTCCAGCAAAAACATTCGAGTATTGTCGAACAAACATCTCGGACTTCACGCATTTTCG
>JANOGR010000203.1:0-4920 GCA_031406095.1 Ignavibacteriales bacterium | reverse complement strand
AAAAATCCTACCGACAGCATGCCCTGAAGTTCCATCCAGACCGCAACCCCGGAAACAAAGAAGCAGAAGAGAAATTCAAAGAAGCTGCGGAGGCGTATGAGGTCTTGGGCGACCCGGACAAGCGCCGCAACTATGACCAATTCGGTCACGAGGGTTTGCGCGGCACGAACTTCCGCGAATTCCACGATATCAACGACGTTTTTTCCAGTTTCGGAGACATTTTCGGTGGAGGGTTCGGCGGGGGCATCTTCGACGAAGTGTTTGGAGCTGGTCGAACTCAGACACGCCGTTCCCGAGGTCAACATGGCTCGCCCGGCTCCGACCTCCGGGTGACCCTCCGACTAACGCTGGAGGAAATTGCAGACGGCGTTGAAAAGAAGATTAAAGTACGTCGCCAAAAAAAGTGCGATGTATGCGACGGGAGCGGTGCAAAATCCAGCAGCGGGAAATCGACCTGCCTTCAATGCGCCGGCACGGGTGAGCTTCGTCAGGTTTCGCGGTCGATGTTCGGCCAGTTCGTGAACATCACGACATGCCCGAGGTGCGAGGGGGAAGGAAAAATCATAAAGGATCCCTGCTCCACTTGTCGAGGAGAAGGGCGTGTGCAGGGGGAATCGACGATCAAAGTGAATGTCCCGGCAGGCGTGGCCGAGGGGAACTATATCCCGCTCCGCGGCCAGGGAAACGCGGGTCGGCACGGGGGGCCTGCGGGCGACCTCATTGTGGTCATCGAAGAGGAACCGAACGAAAACTTCACGCGCAATGGCGACGACATCATTTACGACCTGCTCATCAGCTTTCCCACAGCGACACTTGGCGGAGAAGTCGAAATTCCCACACTCACCGGAAAGGCAAAATTATCGATCGAACCCGGCACGCCAGCCGGCCGTTTGTTAAGAATGCGAGAGCGCGGTATTTCACACTTGAACAGCCACGGCCGGGGTGACCAGCTCGTGCGGGTCAACATCTGGGTACCGACCCGGCTCAATGCCCAGGAAAAGCAGCTTCTCAAAGACCTGGCCTCCTCCGAGCACATGAACCCCAGCGAAGAAGACCGGAGGAGCAACGAGAAAACGCTTTTCGGCAAGATCAAGGATGTTTTCTCCTGAGTCTGTATGCTCAAACGCCTGGGAGATTGGCTCACTCTTACCAAGACCGAACGCAGAGTCATCCTGTTTCTTACATCGACCTTCCTTGGCGGAATAGCCGTCCGGTTGTTCCAGGAGACTTTTCCGCCCTCCCGCGGATTTGACTATCGGACATCGGACAGTACTTTCGCGGCTCTGAGTGCCGGAGCCATGTCCGCCGATGCCGTTGAGCGGCCATATGAGGACGAAGACCGAACCGATCTCAACCGGGCCACAAAATCACAGTTGATGAAGCTCCCCGGAATCGGCGAAGTAACGGCCGAGAGGATTATCGCTTACCGCGGGAAGTTCGGGCCGTTCAAATCCGTCGGAGATTTGAAAAAAATCAAAGGCATGACTGCGAAGAAACTGGAGCGCATCAAAGCGTTGATCACGGTAAAGGAATAGCCGGTGATTACACCCTGGTTTATTCAATGAGGAACAAGAGTTGCAATGGAAATTTGGGTATATATACTTGAATGCTCTGACGGTTCGTATTATACCGGACTTTCGAATGACGTTGACCCAAGGTTGTTCGGGCATGAAGCAGGGTTTTACCCTAACGGTTACACTGCCAGCCGGCGGCCTGTAAAACTCATGTGGATGGATGACTTTCCAGACTTCGAACAGGCTTTCGAAGTAGAAAGACAGATTAAGGGATGGTCCCGAAAAAAAAGGCGCTCATTGCAGGAGATTTCGATTTGTTGCACAAATTAGCATAGTCGAAAGAGATGGTGGAGAGAAGAAAAAAGAAGAAAAACCAAGTCAAGCTGACGCAGCCTCGATGATCATTCTTGGACCGATGTAGATGAGCTCGTTAGGCTGAGAGCAGTCTTCGACTCCGTTCGCACAAAACGCTCACTGCCTGCCCGACGCTGCGCGAGCCACCGCAGGGGCAGGCGGGCGCTCAGACTGTCGCTGGTTTTATTAGAGAAAAAAGTAAGACGCGCTGAGCGCAGCTTCCCGGCTTATTCCTGGAGCGAAGTCGAAGCGCGCACTTGTTCCGTTTCCCAATGGTGAAGGAATAGCCGGTTGTATCCGAGGTAAATAATTTGTATCTAAAACACGAAAATTCCGCACGAAGTATTTCCATGGGCTCTTGTTCAGCAAAACCGAGGTTTCTCCCCAACCCCCTATGACGTCTTCACGTTATCTTGGCGTTTCGTTCCTCAAAGGTTGCATTCAGCTTGCCGAGGTTGAGCACGGCAAAACTGCACAAGTGACGGTTCTCGCCGAGCGTGAAACCTCCATCGATTTCGTACAGGCGGGAGTGAATCTCTCGCCGGATCATCCCCAGCTTCGGACCTTTGTCACTGAGCTCGGCGACACTATGAAGCAGCATAAAATCAGCACTGCGCATATTTCCTTTGCCGTCCCGGCCGAACCGGTGTTTATCAACATTATCCCCGTTGATAGCTCGCTCAAAGGCCCGGAACTCGGCCAATATCTGCAATGGGAGGTGGATCAATATTTTCCCAGCCTTCAACCGAAAGAGTTCGTGATGAGTTCGCAGGAGTTGCCGGAAACGAAAACCAAAAACCGCAATTTGTTCGTGGTCTGTGTGCGACGTGGCATGGTCGGTTTTCTCCAAAAAACTGCTGCGGAACTCAAATTGAAACTCCATCTTGTCGACATCGACCATTTCAGTACAGAGAAAACTTTGCTCCAGAACTATCCGGAAGTGCTCGTGCATCCCGTCGTATTGTTCGGTCTCCGCTACGGCGGTGTCGATGCGAGTCTGGTCAGCAACAGTGCCATGACTGATTACCGGGCATTCATGGCCACCTCGCCTGACGAGATGAAAAAGGCGATCCAAACGTATTTGAAATACTTGAAAGAGCGGAACAGTGTGAACACGCCGAGTGCGCTCTTCTTGCACGGAAACGAAATTCCAAAGGATCTGCCAAAAATCCTACACAGTGAAACCGGCATCCAATGTGTGGCGCTGAACTCTGTTCGCAAACTTGCGACGAGCCCAAAACTGTATAAACCCCTGCTCCAGGAGAGTTATCGATTTGCCGCCGCCATCGGGCTGGCTCTGCGCAAAGCATAAATGCGAATTATCGCCGGGAAGTACCGGGGCAGACTGTTGACAACAGCCGACGACCTCACGGTTCGTCCGACCACCGACCGGGCCAAACAGACTATTTTCGATATCCTGTCTGCAAGGATTGAGTTCGACGGCATCCAGGTGCTGGATTTGTTTGCGGGGAGCGGCAGCCTTGGTCTGGAGGCTCTCAGCCGGGGCGCTTCAGCCGTCACGTTCGTTGAAAAAGCAAAAAAATCTCTGGTTCTGGCTGAACGCAACATCAAAGCTCTTGGTTGTGAGCCGGAATCCACACTGTACCAGGCTGATGTCTTCTGGTACTTGAAGAATACCAGGCAATCATACGACCTGGCGTTCGCCGATCCGCCGTACAAACTTGAAATGATCGAAACGATCCCCGAACGAGTGTTTGAATCGTCAGTTCTGAAGGAAAACGGCTATCTTGTGATGGAACACAGCAAGGGCACTGTGGCGGAACTCAACCCGTCGCACTATGAGATCACGCGCAAGCCGTTCGGACAAACGGTTGTCCTTATTCTGAAGAAACTCGCCAAACAATAAAATGAAAATCGCTATTTATCCCGGGACTTTTGACCCAATCACGAATGGCCATCTGGACATCGTCCAACGGGCCGCCAGGCTTTTCGACAAGGTCATCGTGACGATCGCCCGTAACTCGTCCAAGAACCCGATGTTCACAGAACAGGAACGTCTTGCCCTCATGAAAGCCGCCGTCAAAGGAAACAAACGAGTTGAGGTGGACGTTTTCGACGGACTCCTGGTGGAGTACGCGCGGAAAAAGAAAGCAACGGCAATTGTGCGGGGGCTGCGGGCTATTTCGGATTTTGAATACGAATTCCAGATGGCGCTCATGAACCGCAAGTTGAATGACCAAGTGGAAACTGTTTTCATGATGCCGAACGCGAAGTACACGTTTCTCAACTCAAGTATCGTACGCGAGATCGCCCGTCTGGGCGGGGACGTGAAAGACTTTGTTCCGCCTGTTGTGCAGAAGGCTCTCGCCGCCAGGATAAAGGACCGGATGTAATGCGCCCGCTTTCAAAAAAAATTGCGAATATTGAAGGTTCCGCCACGATGAGGCTCTTTACCAGGGCCAAGAAGATGAAGGCCGAGGGTATCGACGTGGTGAGCCTGACCGCTGGAGAACCCGATTTTCCGACCCCGCAGCTTATCAAGGACGCGGGTATCAAGGCCATTCAGGAAAATTTTACAAAGTACACACCGAACCAGGGGATTCCCGAGCTGTTGAAGGCTGTCGCTGAGAAATTTCGCCGGGACAACAACCTCAACTTCGAGCCAGGACAGATACTCGTTTCCTGCGGGGCGAAACACTCGCTCTACAACGCCCTCCAGGCGCTGTGCAGCCGGGGCGATGAAGTCATCATCCCGGCGCCGTACTGGGTCAGCTACCCCGAGATGACAAAACTGGTGGATGCAGTGCCGGTCATCGTCAAAACATCTCAGGCAAATCATTTTAAGATGACGCCGGCTCAACTCAGGAAGGCGATTACCAGGAAAACGAAACTGTTGATCTTCTGTTCGCCGTCCAACCCTACCGGTGCGGTTTACACAAAAGAAGAAATCGAAGGGTTGGCAGAAGTCGTTCGAAAAACGGGTATCTATGTCATCTCGGACGAAATTTACGAGAAGATCATCTACGATGGAATGCATCACGTGAGTTTCGGGTCCATCGATTCCGTCAAAGACCAGGTCGTAACGGTCAAC
>JANOGR010000202.1:0-2926 GCA_031406095.1 Ignavibacteriales bacterium | reverse complement strand
CACCTCAAGTGCACTCGAAATCCCTGTGTAGAGTGTTCCGTTCCTCTTGCTTGCCATGATGTAAACATAGTAGGTTTTCTGCTCAAACATACGACAGTGTGCAAAGTCAACACTCGTTCTGGATTCCCGCTAAAGGCATGCGGGAATGACAAGCAAAAAAGAAGAATTGTCACTCCCGCGGATTTTTAGCGGGAGTCCAGAACCCGAACCTTACTGTCACTTGTGGTGACTTTCAGGAGTACAGGTCAAACCCGTTCTGGATTCCGGCTAAAGGCATGCGGGAATGACAAGCAAAAAAAATGTCTTACTTGGTGCTGATTTCCTGCGAAATTACAAGCCTCACTCCCGCTTTCTTCATGTCTTCAAGAGCTTTCTTGTCATCACCTGGCTTCACATTCACCGCAGCAATTGCGTCCGTCACGACAAAAGTGTTGAATCCGTTCTTCGCCGCGTCAAGAGCCGAGGCGCGCACGCAATAGTCCGTTGCCAGACCGGTGACATATAACTCTGTCACTCCTTTTTTCTTCAAGTAGTCTTTCAGGTCAAGGTTTGTTGCCTCGAAAGCCGAGTAGCCGTCATCCTTGTTTCCCGTCCCCTTCAGGAACACCTGCTCGATCTTCGTGCTCTGAATTCCCGGATGAAACTCCGCGCCCCTACTGTTGTGTACGCAGTGCACAGGCCATTTCTGGAAATGCACCGTTTGCTTCGGATGCCAGTCTTTCGACGCGACCACCACCGCAAACTTGTCCATCAACCGGTTAATCACAGGGACCACTTTGTCTCCTTCGGGGACGGCGAGCGAACCACCCGGGCAGAAATCATTTTGAACATCGACGATCAACAACCCCTTCATGGCAGAATCCTCTTAGCAAAGTGTTGAAAAAAGCATACACCATCGAAAAAAGTGGTGTCAGGACTTTCGTCCTGACACGTCAGGGCCTGATTCTGAGAAATTATACCTCTAAGCGTCAGGAGGAAACTCCTGACGCCACCGCAGAACAGCCCCTTCATGCAGAACCCTCCTGGCGTCTCGTATAACGTTGCTGCAAGTCTTCAATTCGTTCGGAGCGCAAATCCTGAATCTCCTTGCTGATGCCGACTTTGTATGTGTGCGGGAACTCGAACCGTTTGTGCTCCGCGGGGAGTTTGGCAAGACGTTCTTTTGCATACCGGGCACAGTTGTCGGGAGTAAAACCGTCGGTCACGGCTTTTCCATCCTTCATGACTTCGGCGAACAAAGGTTCACATCGGTATTCTTTCACAGAAGTTCGTTTTGTCGATACAAACGGATGGAAGATCTCGTCCACAGTTGATTCCGACATGAGCGACACTCCGTCAGCGCAAAACACTCCATCACGGTTGCAATAGCGCATCGTTTTTTTGATTCCCGGCAACGTTGTCTTTTCATAGTTCTCAGAGAATTTCAGCCTGGGCTTATTGTCGAACATGCTCAGTTTATACACGCCGTCAAGCGCGGCGGACTCCTGCCCCGTCACCAGCTTGGTTCCAACGCCGAAAATATCGATGGGAGCCCCTTGCTGCAGGAGACTGCGTATGATGTATTCATCAAGCTGGTTCGAGGCCGCGATTTTCACGTAGCGCAATCCAGCCTCATCGAGCATCGCCCGGGCTTTTTTGCTCAGGTAAGCCAAATCTCCGCTGTCCAGGCGTATTCCAACCATGCGGTGGCCCCTGGATTCAAGCTCCTTTGCAACTGTGATGGCGTTGGGAATCCCGCTCCTCAGCGTATTGTAAGTGTCGACCAGCAGGATGCATTTGTCCGGATAAATCTCCGCAAACTTTCGGAACGATGTGAGCTCGTCATCGAAGCTTTGAATCCAGGAATGACCCTGTGTTCCCGCAGGCTCCAGATCGAACTGAAACGCGCTGTAGACATTCGAGGTAGCATCGACACCGCCAATAATAGCTGCTTTGCTTGCATGGATTCCGCCAAATCCCTGGGCTCTGCGGAGGCCGAAGTCGACAAGCCGTTTGTCCGGGGCGACCATCCGGATGCGGGCAGCTTTTGTGGCAATCAGCGACTCGAAGTTTATGATGTTCAAAAGCACGGTTTCAATAATTTGAGCTTCGATGATATTCCCGTCCACTCGAATCAAAGGTTCCAACGGAAACACGACTTCGCCTTCCCGAACGGAATTCAAGGTCCCTCGAAAACGGAACGAACTCAGATAGCGCAGGAAGTCTTCCTGAAAACCAAGTTTTCTTAAGTAGCCGATGTCCTCTTTATCAAAACTGAATCGCTCGAGAATCCCGAGAAGATCGCTCAGCCCTGCAAAAATCACAAAGCCCCCCTTGAACGGGTTTTCTCTGAAAAAGTAGTCAAAGGTGGATTTCCTGTCAGCGTTTCCGGACAAGAAATGCCCCTGCCCCATGGCGAGCTGGTAGTAATCGGTGTACAAAGCAGAATGTTTCTCGGGAATGTTCATTCAGAAAGCATCTTTCGTGTGGCGGATGCGGACGAGGCCATGCTCAAGCTCGACGGCCACAACGTCAAACCTGCAGACACGGTTCTCGATTCCTTTTTCATACAAGTAACCGTCGGCCGCATCCCGGACATGATTTTCTTTTTCCTCCGACATTGCGTCTTCAGGGTCGCCCAAAACTTTCGACGTTCTTGCCTTCACCTCAACAAACACCAGCTCGTCTCCGTCTTCCGCGATCAGGTCGATTTCAGCGTGTTCGAAATGGTAATTTCGTTCCAGGATATTGTAACCATTGTTCACGAGATATTCTGCTGCAAGCGCTTCGCCCACAGCGCCTTCTTTTCTTCTGTTCTGCTTCATCTGAAACGAAATTACCAAACAAACGAGGGAAAATCAATTTGAACCTGTAAACCTTCCGAAGGTCTACCAAAAGCAGGCCAAACCTTCGGAAGGTCATGCGCGATCAAAGAGTTCCATCTGCC
>JANOGR010000200.1:0-19505 GCA_031406095.1 Ignavibacteriales bacterium | reverse complement strand
GGAAATAGCCGCTCGGCGGCTTGGCTTCATCCCAGATGCTCTGGTGGAGCGTGTAATAGCTCCTGGAAAGCAGAGGAAGTGCCTTCTTGACGCCTTCCCAGCTATTCGGGTCGCTGCCCAAATACGCAGCTATTTGTCGGGCATCCAAGATTCGCCCCAACCCTGCATTGTAGGCTGCCAAACTCAGTCTGATACGGTCTTCCTCTGGTGCATTCCGGAATATTCTATAAAGGCTTCTGAAATGGAATGTTCCGACTTTGATATTGTTCGACGGCGACTTGGCATCCTTGACGCCCAACTTTTCTGTGAGACCAGACTCAGTATTAGGCATTATTTGCATGAGTCCGAAAGCGCCGACACTGCTCCTTGCGTTTGGCTTAAACTGTGATTCCTGCTTCATAACCGAAAGCATGAGAACCCAATCCAGGTCGTACCGATCTGAGAATTTTCTTACAATACTGCTGTATTTTTGCGGTTTATGCATATCCAATGGCGTTTCTGTTTCAGATCCATCGGAATTGTATCCTGTGCCTGAAACGGTCGGATAAAGTGTGTTCTTGTTGAGATAAGGTGCGTTTGAGGGCGGCTTGTAACACGACGTTTGAAGGAGGGAGAAAGAAACGAATAAGATCAATGGAATGAGACGCGAGGAAGGGTTCTTTGAAACATAAGTTTCAATAACTGCCATACCTTCTTCCCTTCAATAGTGGAACATTAGTTGTCTTAAACGGCCGAGAAACTTGACCATCTTAAGCCCCTCTGTGGTAATAAGATAATCGAAAATTGGAATCTTGTCAACGGCAAAATTATCATTTTAGTTGAAATCGGCGAAAATAAGTCGTTTTCGCCATCTGATCTTTATCTGACAATATGGAAGGAGGTCTGCCTCTTTTGAACCCACTTGATTTCTCCTTGTTGTGTCACTTCTACCTCTTCTTCTTGGGCAGATCTTACCTTTTGGCCTCCCCATTCTGGAACCGGGGTCGTTGCTTGCAGCTCTATTGAGTGCCAGGTTGAGGCCAGCAATGGGACATCCCCCCTTCCTGGTACTCCCATCTGGCGATCCCACAGTCCAATAAGCGGGCCGGCGCCATGACCGTGTTCACCAATTGGGTGTGTGTAAACGGTCCCGTCGATTCCATCCTTTTTCATATCTTCCAACGTGTTCGCAAGAATCTGATTTCCCGTGAGGCCCGGTTTCATGTTTTTCATGAGAATATCTTGAAGCTTATTACTGTGGGCGAGCGTTTTTTTGAGCCCTTCCGGAACCTCCGATTCTCCATCTCGAAGAACATACCCCATGTGCTGAGTGTCCGTATTCAGCCTCATTGCGGAAATCCCAAAATCGCAATGGAGAACATCTCCCCGCTGAATAACCGGGTCGGTGATATTTCTCAAGTCTGCGGCCTGTCTTTGAACATCGATACTTGTGTGAAACCAGGTTCCGAATCCAAGATCGTGGGCCCTTTGACGCATCCACCAGACCACATCTTGCGTCGTGCTCTTTCCGGGCGAAATGACTTTATTCGAGAAAGCCTCAGCAATGATAGCATGAACAATTTCCATCATGCGCTTGTAATGGGGAAGCATTTCGGGGATTCTTATCGATATGTAGTCGAGTGCGAGGCGTTCCGCCCGAATAACTCTCTTCGCATATTCAGCTCCGAGAGCCTCTTGCAGCTGTTCCCACTCCCCGGCACTCAGCCCATCTGAGAATGCATGTGTGTGCGAAATGTTTACAGCGATGGATTTGGGATTTCGCTCTTGAACGACTTTGCTCAGAAGCTTCCACTGGTCTTTTCCCCACAATTCGGCGTCTCCAAGCGTCGTGTCACGGTAAGCTACATACAAGCCGCCCTGACTGCTTCCGCCGAGAGCCAACCTCTCCACCCCCTTTTCCTCTCCTCTGTCAAAAAAGACATAGATGGTCCTTCGGCGAGCGGCAAAGGTCGTGGCCGAAACGAGCGACGAGAAAACCGGATCTTCGTTGTACTCACGCATCGGCACGATCCACATCTGGACGCCATTTTGTCTCATGAGCGCTGGGAGTATTTTTTCCAGCCGTATTTTCAGCCATTCCTGCTGAATTCGAGCCTGCTCACGCAGTGACGGAAAATCGGTTCCACCGCTTTGCGCGTGCAAAAGTGCAGAAACAACAAAAAGAAGGCATAACGACCTCAGAATGAATCTCATGAACCCTCCAAAGATTAGGTTATTTCAAGAAGTTTGAATCTCGATGCCAAGCCGGATTCCACAGCACAACAAGTCATCCTGAGCGCAGCTTCAAAGCTCATTCCAGTGCGGAGTCGAAGGATGCACATTGTAAATCCGGCTGGGTGCCGTCTTCGACTTCGTTCGTGAAAAACAATCACTGCGCTCAGACTGACGAGTTCTTTTTATTCATAAATCATTTCAAGAAGTTTGAATCTCGATGCCAAGCCGGATTTGATAATGATGTTCCTTTTTGGCTTATCCAAATAAGCAGCCAGGACCTCCCGGACCATTTCGTTGGCCGCGCCGTCCGTCGGCGGTGCTTTGACGCAAACAACCCATGAGCCGTCAGGAAGCTCCCTGACCTCGTTCTTTCTCGAGCGAGGTTTCACTTTCACTTTGATGATCATGGGTTTGAGCACAAAAAAACCGAGCCAATGGCGCGGTTGGAATATCGAGCACAGGAGGAACAAGAATTGCTAACGGCTGAACTTTTTTTCGATCTCCGTGATCTTCTGCACTCTTGACTGGTGCCGTCCGCCGCCATACCATGTTTCGAGCCACGTTTTCACGATGGATTTGGCAACTTCGCTGCCAATCACTCTTCCACCCAATGTCAGCACGTTGGCATCGTTATGTTCGCGGCTGCTGCGGGCGGCAAACTCGCTTGAACAGGCTGCGGCACGAATTCCAGGAACTTTGTTCGCCACCATGGCAGAAGCTACGCCGACAGCGTCGATCATGATGCCGCTCTTCGCCTGGCCAGAAGTAACCATTGAAGCAACGGCATACGCGAAATCCGGATAATCGCAAGGCTGCTCTGATTCGGTGCCAACATCGAACACGGTGTAACCGAGTTCTAAGACAAACTCCCTGACGGCCTTTTTCAAGGCAAAACCGCCATGGTCCGAGCCTAGGGCGATGACTGTCGCTGCATGAGGCGACCGCTTGTCGAGGGGTCCGTGCACAGTCACACCCTGCGTTCCTTTGGCTGTTTCAGGGATGACATCCCGCCCTTCCATGAGGTCAATTCTGAGCAGGTTCGCGGCGTCGCGTGCGGAGGGAGTCACAATGGTCCCGGGCTGCAAGGCGAGAGATTTTAGCCCCTTCTTTGCTGCCTCAGAAATATCGTATTCGGTGATGAGTTTCCTGACCATTGGATCTTACTTGCCGTCTCCCCATTGCAAAACCTCAAGCTTCACGCGTGTCGTGCCCGTCTTCACAAGGTCGATGGACTTCGCCGCCCCGAGAGCGAGATCGATGATTCGCCCTTCTATGAAGGGACCGCGGTCATTCACTCGAACCAGGACCGTTTTGGAATTCTCGAGATTCGTGACCCGAATTCTTGTGCCAAAGGGAAACGTGCGATGGGCTGCCGTGAGTGCATTCATATCAAAGGTTTCGCCGTTGGACGTGAGTTTACCATGGAAATCCGTGGCATAGTACGAAGCCACGCCTTCCAGCGTAAGCAGCACCTTCGTTCCATTGCTGAGGGGGGGCGCTTCGTTTTCAGTTTTTCCACCGGCGCTCCCTTTGTTCGATGTTTCACGGGATGATTCTTTTTCCGCAAACCGGGGAGAAGCCGCGCATCCGACAATGAGCAAGGAAGCGAAAAACGACGCCGCGCGGTGGCGCCAACTACAAATATTCATTCATCTGCTTCCGTCGGATATAGTCGACAATTTCCTTGACCTCCTGCGAACGGCCTTTCCTGCAGATAAGAACCGCATCGTCAGTTGAAATGATGATAAGATCTTCGACACCGACCACGGCCACCAGGCGATTTCCCGCATCGATGAAGTTTGATTTTGAATCTCTGCTAATCACGTGACCCTTGAGGGAGCTGCCGTCTCCATCCTGCTTTGCAATCCGTATAACTTCATCCCAGGAGCCGACATCGTTCCATCCGAAATCACCCTTGACGACAAACACATTCCCGGCCTTCTCCATGACGCCGTAGTCAATGGAAATACTCTTGAGGAGGCCGTAGGCGTGTTCGAGAGCGGCTTTGAGCGTCTGTGGATTCGATGGGTGGTGAAGCGTTACAAGCTGTTCATGCAAATCGGGCATGTGGATCTGGATTTCACGGAGAATGGCCTTCGCCCTCCACACAAACATTCCGCTGTTCCACAGGAAGTCACCGCTTTGAAGGAATCTTTGCGCCGTTTCAAGGTTCGGTTTTTCCGCAAACGTTTTCACACGAAACACGCCGTCCGCGTGATGCGGATTGTGTGGATGAGCCTCATCATCAAACTGGATGTAGCCGTAACCTGTTTCCGGGTGGGTCGGTTTGATGCCGATCGTAAGGAGGCCATCGGTTTCCCTGGCCAACTTGATGGCAAGATTTAATACATGAAGGAATTCCGCCTGGTCTTTGATGATATGGTCGGCCGGTAGAACCACCATCACCGCGTCCGGGTCCATTTGCTCAATACAAGTAGCGGCCCAGCCGATGCAAGGAGCTGTGTTTCTTCCGACAGGTTCCACCAGGACATTCTGTCTCGGCAAGAAATTCAATTGACTGTAAACGGCTTCTTCCTGAAGTCTATTCGTTACTATGAAAACGTTGGACGGAGGAATGAGAGGCTGGATCCGGGAAACGGTGTTTTGAATCATGGTGCCCGGGCCGACGATTTCGATAAGTTGCTTCGGCGAGCGCTCGCGGCTACGCGGCCAGAAACGGGAACCGACTCCACCCGCCATTACCACGGCATACACATGACTCATAGGATTCAGTTACTCGAAGAGTGCAATAAACCCTCGCAATGATTCCACGCCGGGTTCGATGATGCCGGAGCGGCTGCCAGGGTCCGTCTTTGCCCACTGAGAGAATGGATCAAGTACGGCGGACAACATGTTCATTGCTCGAACATCGTCAAGCATCTGGTTGTCCGTGAGAGATTTGAGGAGCGTTGTGAGCATCTGGCTGTAGTCTTTGTACTCCTGGGGAGCATCGCTTGCCGCGACTTCATGACATCGTTGAACCAGCTGGTCCAGCAACGCCATCCGGTCCTCGGTAGCGCCCTGCAAGGCCTCTATGAACTTCTCGAACAAGGCGGCATGTTCCTGCTCTGAGCCTGCCGGAGCGGAGGCGACCGGAGCTTCGTCTGTTGGCGAAGGAGAATCTGCGGGAGGAGACGCCTCGGAACCGAATGTGGCTTCCGGTGCGACGGGGATCTCTGTCGGCGCCTGCTCCGCGGGAGGAGGCGCGTTGAAGACATCGAAGGACGGTGATGCATCCGATGGGGCCAACGACTCAACCAGAGTCGAGTCAAAAGGACTCGCCGCGGCCGTTTCCTGCGACGGGAAGTCAAACCCCTGCGGAGTTTCAGCCAGTGTTTCAACTGTGGATTGTGAAGTTGATTCCGGAAGAGCTGACGGGAAATCGAGGACAGGGGCTGACACCTCAGACGTGGGAGCAACGTCAGAGGCAGGCGCGACTTCAGCTTCGGGCTCGACCGAAGGTGCATACGTAACGGGTGCCGATCCCTCTTCAACGTAGGCCCTTTGAAACATCGAAAACACCAAGGCTTCCTCATCGTTTGTAGGCTCGAGGCGCGATGGGTCGTTTTCAACCTTTTCCGCTATCCACATGAGGCCAAGCGCTAAGTCCGAAAAATCCTTGACCTTGTAGAGCGTTTTCAATTCCTCGAGAATGTCGGGGGTCGTTCCAAGCTTCTCGCGGATTTGATCGAACGCTGATTGCTGGTCCGCCCTCGCGAGAGCCGCTTTGGGAATACGCTCGAAGAGCGAACCAATATATTGTTGAGATCGGCTCATGAATAAACGAATGTTCTTGGAACCCTGGATGAAATACCGCAAAGAATCTCGTATGGAACCGTTCCGATCCGGTCTGCCAGATCCCAGGCTGAAATCCGTTGGCCGGCCTGCTCGCCCATCAAAACTGCCTCATCTCCTGCATCAATCTGAGAGTTTCCCACATCGACCATCAGTTGGTCCATACAAATTGTTCCAGCAATCGGATGCTTTCCTCCGCCAATGAGAGCATGTGATTTGCTCGTGAGAGTTCGAGGAAAACCGTCTGCATAACCAATGGGGAGCGTTGCAATCCGGGTTCTCCTTTGTGCAACAAAACGGCGGCCGTAACTGACGCTTTCGCCGGCTAGAATTTCCTTGACGTGGGCTACCGAAGTTTTCACAGTCATCGCTGGACGGACTTGAACTTTCTGCGACATTGTGCGCGCTGGATAGTAGCCGTAAAGAAGGATTCCCGGCCGCACCATGGAAAAATAGCTTTCCGGTATCTGCAGGATAGCTCCGCTGTTCGCACAATGGACCAGTTCCGGCTCAACGCCTTGCCTCTGAAAGACACCCATCGCCCGTTCGAACTCATTCAGCTGCCATCTTGCAAAAGGCGAATCCGGCTCTTCCGAAGTGGCAAAATGTGTAAAAACTCCCTTGATTTCCAATCGCCTCTCCCGGCCAACAGCTTTGATGATCCCGTCGAGGTCCTGAACCCTGACCCCTATTCTATTCATCCCCGTCTCCACTTTGACATGAACCTTGATTGGTTTCTTGTTCCGCCCCGTAATTCCGGCGAGCACCTTCACGTCATTCAAAGAACAAACCGTGGCCTCAAGAGAATAATCAACGAACAATCTTGCCTGTGACTTCACCGGCAGCGTAAACACATGGATTGGACCCTTCACACCACCCTGCCGAAGCCTTGCTCCCTCCTCCGGAAACGCAACGCCAAAATAGTCGACTTTCTTTTTCGCAAGCGCCCGTGAGACTTCAAGGTCTCCATGGCCATAAGCATTCGCCTTTACCACGGCCATCACCTTGACGGTCTTTCCTACTAAATGCTTGATTTCCTGGTAATTCTCTGAAATAGCCCGCAGGTTGATTTCGGCGACGGTCGGTCGGGTTGGCTTCACGGAGAGAGGACGATTCGGGTTTGCCCAAGGTTCTCTGAAGATTCAGCAAAAAAGTTGCGTTGAATATACCTGTTCTGGTTTTGAATGTCAACGCACGACGAAAAA
Source organism: Ignavibacteriales bacterium (assembly GCA_031406095.1). GTDB lineage: Bacteria > Bacteroidota > Ignavibacteria > UBA10030 > UBA10030 > JANOGR01. The sequence continues at coordinate 12,291 of JANOGR010000200.1, read as the reverse complement.
CTCGAACCCACTGAGCATGACTTCGCGAGCTTTGCTTTACGACGTTTTCCTGGCCACCTTGAGTCGGTTCAGAGCCCGGTGCAGAGCAACCTTTGCTCTCTCGACACTTGTTTCTATCTTTTTTTCCGAAATTCGTTTCTCCGCTCGCTCCCGTGAGGCTTCAGCTCGTTTCACGTCGATTTCATCAATACGCTCGGCCGTCTCCGCCAACATGACGACCTTGTTATCCCTCACTTCGACGAACCCACCCGAAGTTGCATACTTCCACTCTTTTCCGCCGGTGTCCAACACTTTCACTTCTCCGATCTTGATCGTGGAAAGCAGGGCTGCATGGCTTTGCAACACCTGAAACCCGCCCACCACGCCGGGCGCACTAAAACTCTGCACCTGGTCCTTGAAAACCGTTTTCTTCGGAGTGACGATCTCCAGTTGAAATAATTTCTCCGCCATCGCTATGCCGCCTGCAGTTTCTTCGCTTGTTCAACAACCTCTTCGATTGTCCCTACCATGTAGAAGGCGCTCTCGGGTAAGCTGTCATACTCGCCTTCGATGATTCCTTTGAACCCCCGTATCGTGTCCTCCAGCTTCACATACCGGCCTGGAGTTCCTGTGAATTGCTCTGCAACAAAAAACGGCTGGGACAAGAATTTCTCTATCTTGCGGGCTCTCGCCACAGTAATCTTGTCCTGTTCTGACAGCTCATCCATGCCAAGGATATTGATGATATCCTGTAAATCCTTGTAGGTTTGGAGGATTTCCTTGACTCTCCTGGCGACGTCATAGTGCTCATCACCGACAACACCAGGTTCAAGAATGCGCGAGGTCGAATCCAGAGGATCAACGGCAGGATAGATGCCTTACTCGACAATTTGGCGGCTCAATACCGTCGTCGCATCAAGATGGCTGAACGTCGTTGCCGGAGCAGGATCTGTCAGGTCATCAGCGGGGACATAGATCGCCTGAACTGAAGTGACGGAGCCTTTCTTCGTGGATGTGATGCGTTCCTGCAACTCGCCCATTTCCGTTCCGAGTGTCGGCTGGTAACCGACTGCTGAAGGCATGCGTCCGAGGAGGGCCGAAACTTCCGAGCCCGCCTGAACGAACCGAAAAATGTTATCGATGAACAGCAGAACATCCTTGCCCTCGTCATCGCGGAAGTATTCCGCCATAGTGAGCGCGGTAAGCCCCACGCGCTGCCTCGCGCCGGGCGGCTCATTCATCTGGCCGAACACGAGCGCCGTTTTGTCTAGCACGCCCGATTCTTTCATTTCGAGATACAGGTCGTTCCCTTCCCTGGTTCGCTCGCCCACGCCTCCGAACACGGAATAACCTCCATGATGTTTCGCAATATTATGGATTAATTCCTGGATCAGAACTGTTTTTCCCACTCCAGCCCCTCCGAACAAACCGGTTTTTCCGCCTTTGGTGTAGGGCTCCAACAGGTCAATGACCTTGATTCCGGTCTCAAACATTTCTTTTTTAGTAGAAAGTTGGTCGAATTTCGGCGCAGGCCGGTGGATGGGGTAACGCTTCTTTGCCGTGATCGGGGCCAGACCATCGATCGCATTCCCGAGAACGTTGATAAGCCTGCCAAGCACCTCGGGTCCGACCGGCACCATAACCGGCCCACCCGTATCGAATACTTTCATCCCACGAACCAACCCGTCGGTCGAATCCATGGCGACCGCTCTGACGCGATCTTCGCCGAGCTGCTGTTGGACTTCACAAATCAAGTCTTCCTGAACGCCTTCGACGCTTGTACGGGGAATTTTCACCGCGTTGAGGATAGAAGGAAGGGAACCGCCTGAAAAATCAATGTCAACAACCGGTCCGATGACCTGGACGATTTTGCCTTCACTCATGGAAAAAGGCCTTTCTTTTTGAGGAAAATGCTGTATTCGAGAAGTGTAAACATACGAAAAACTTGCAGCAGACACAATTCTATGGAGCTGGCGGTCGGATTTTTCGCCCGAACGACCGAAACAAGACCTCAAAGAGTTCGGTCGGGCGGGGAACCGACGACCTGCCTGCCCCGAGTTTTGTTTGGGGCGGTTTACCTGCCCGCCTGATCTAAGAATTCTTTTTGAGCTGGTGGTCGGACTTGAACCGACGACCTGCGGTTTACGAAACCGCTGCTCTACCACTGAGCTACACCAGCAATTAATGGCGGTCAGGCGGGCGAAACCGCTGACCCGCCAAAAACATGGCGGTCAGGTCTACCGCTGAGCTACGCCAGCATGGGTCCAACAGAATATAGGCAAAAATGCTAAGTCGATCAAAGCAAATTTGAGCTTGGAACTTTTTTGTGTACGTTGACAAACCATGCGCTCTCGTATCGTTGTTTTCTTTTTCCTCGTAGCCGCCTTAGTACCCGCAGTCGCACAGCGCGGATTCCCCTCCAGTATCATTGCTCTCAGAGCGAAACTTCTCAAACGAATCGCACTAACTTTCGATGCGTGCCCAACTCACAATCGAAATGGATACGATTCACTCGTCATTCAGACTCTTATCGAGACAAAGACGCCAGCGACTCTTTTCTTGAGCGGGCTGTGGGTCAAAAAACATACTCGCCAAATTCAATTTCTGAGCTCGGTTCCCCTGTTCGAAATAGCGAATCACAGTTATTCTCACCCACATCTTAAGGAAGCTTCGGACCAGGTGACCAGGACTGAGATTCAGAAAACGAACGAATTGCTCGTAAAACTCGGCTGTAAGAAACCGGCGTTTTTTCGGCCTCCGTATGGCGAATTTGACGAACGGACACAGAGACTCGTCTCAGAAGCCGGCATGAAACTCATTGAGTACGATGTTGCTTCCGGCGACCCCGACACCACGATTTCAACCGAACGACTTATCCGATACGTCGTCAAGTCTGTCAAAAACGGGTCGATTATCATCATGCACATGAATAAGCGCGGGAGGCACACAGGGGAGGCACTTCCTGCTATCATCAGCCAACTCAAGGAAAAGGGATTCGAGTTCGCGAAGGTGAGCGAGCTGGGACCAAACTAGTCAGGCGAAGATTTGTTTTCAAGCGGCATCCGAATTGAGTCATCTGATTACGCATTGATTTGTATCCACCTATTTATGTATCCCCGGTTCTGTCATACCGTGCAAGTCAAACACTTTGTCCAGTTGCTCGGCAGTCAGAAGCTTCTTTTCCAAAACCAGCTGCCGTATCGGTTTGCCGGATTTGAGATACTCCTTTGCAATTTCCGCACCGGCAAGGTATCCTATGTGAGGATTCAGAACGGTGACGATACTTGTGCTGTTCTCTGCGTACGATTGGCACCGCTCCTGATTCGCACTCAGACCGCTGATGCAGTATTTGATGAACACATCGACTGCATTCTTTAGGATTTCGATTTCGTGCAGCAGATTGAATGCTACCACCGGCATCATCACGTTGAGCTCCAATTGGCCCGCTTGTGCCGACATCAGCACGGTGGTATCGCATCCTATCACCTGGAAACAGACCATGTTCACCATTTCCACGATGGACGGATTCACCTTGCCCGGCATAATGGATGAACCCGGCTGAACGGCCGGCAGGTTGATCTCTGCAAGCCCGGTTTTTGGGCCGGAGCCCAGAAGCCTGATATCATTCGAAATCCTCGAGAGATCCTGTGCGACATTCCTGATGGCGCTCGACAGCTCGACCATCGGACGAAGACTCTGCATCGCCTCAAAATAGTCCTCAGCCATCCTGAAATTGATGCCTGTCTGCTTCGTAAGCTGGTCTGCCATCATCTTCCTGAACTTCGGATGAGCGTTGAGCCCTGTTCCCGTTGCCGTCCCTCCAATCCCAAGTTCTTTGCTCGATTCCGCAGCTTGCTCGATCGCTTTCCAGTGTTTGCGGATGTTGACACCGTAAGCCGTGAATTCTTGTCCCAACCGCACCGGAACCGCGTCCATAAGATGCGTCCGCCCCGACTTGAGGATGTGGTCGAACTCTTTCCCTTTTATCAGGAATTCCTTTTCCAGATTTTCGAGTGTGGGAAGCAGCTTCCGAATCTCCATCAACCCGCCAATCCGTATGGCAGTCGGGCACACGTCGTTCGTTGATTGAGCCATATTCACGTCATCGTTCGGGCTCACAATCTTGTAATCGCCTTTTTTGCCTCCGAGTAGTTCAATTGCCCGGTTGGCTAAAACCTCATTACAGTTCATGTTATGCGATGTTCCAGCTCCTGCCTGGTAAACATCGACCAGAAACCACTCCCTCAATTTGCCGGCTAGGACCTCATCTGCGGCCTGAACGATGGCGTCCGCCTTTTTCGAATCCAGCAAGCCAAGTTCTTTGTTTACTATTGCCGCCGCACGTTTGATGTGCACCGTTGCTTCGACATAAGCAGGTTTAGGCCTCAGTCCGCTTATTGGAAAATTTTCAAGGGCTCGATGTGTTTGCACGCCGTAATAGGCATCTTTTGGTATAAGGCGGTCACCGAGTGAGTCTTTTTCGACGCGGGTCTCCATAGAACCTCCTGTGCGGGATTTGGGGAATTGAGATGCTGATAAGATAAGGAATGACTCAGCGCCGTGCAATCCAAACGCCTGCCACGGTCACTCCAGCCCCTATGACCTGAATGAGAGAGATTTCTTCGTGAAGAGTCAGGTAGGCAGCCACGAAAGCAATCACGGGAATGAGGTTACTGTAATTTGCAGCTCGGCTAGGTCCGATTATCTTGATCCCGTATGAAAAAAGCACGACGGCAATGGCGTTTGAAAATGCTCCAGAAACAACTGGGATCGCATAGAATACTGGCTCCACCGACGACCATGAATGTGCCATCGCATCGGGGAGCGCCGCCACAATCAGACATACAGCACCAACACCGATGGTCACAACAGAAATTTGCATTGCGGAATAGCGGCTCAACAGGGGCTTGAGAAGATTCGTGTTCAGTCCCCACAGGATTGCCGCCCCGAGTGACAATAGGTCGCCAACAATCGCCTCGCTCCCGAATGCAAGCTTCTTTCCGCTGCCGATGATGATCATGGCGATCCCGACAAACGACGCGAGCATCCCGAACCATTGCTGTGGAAACACTTTTCCTTTATGAATCCATGCACTCAAGAGGGCAGTCCAGAGAGGAGATGTGGCGAGCAGCACTGCGGAATTGCCTGCCGTGGTTATGTTCAGGCCGAAGATGTAGAACAGCTGATAAAAAAAATTTCCCAGAAGGCCGAGGCCGATGAGTTTGGGCCAGTCAGACCGTATGACGGGCACCCAGGTGTTTCGCCACAGAAAGATCCCGAGCAGAAGCAGAGATGCAACGGTGAATCGTATGCCGTTGAAGACCCAGATGTCGAGCCCACCCAGGCCATACTTGACAAACGGGGCATTGAGAGCCCAGATGGAAACCACGGCCAAGAGCAGCAGTTCTACCCTTCGTTCGTGGGATTCTGGAAATGGCGTGGTCAGATCCACCCGTGAAAGCTTATTTGAAGAGCCCTTTCATTTTTTCCCAATCTCCGTCATTCGAGACAGGCTTCAACGAGAGTATGCGACAGAGGAGGTTATAAATGTGTATGTTCTCGAACTGTTCAGCCACAAATCCGTTCTTGAAATGCGGCCCGCGGGCGAGGAATAACGCATGCATTGAGTTGAGCATCGGGTCGTAACCATGGTCGCCGTACGAAAACCTTCGTGAACCTGCTTGTGCCCGGTTGCGTACAATTTTCCACCCATCATCGGCAACACCGAGAAGCGGCGTAATCCTCCTGTTATTGCGATACTGAAACCTCTCGGGGATTTCTTCCTTACGATAGAGTTTCAGATGTTCGTGCGCCTTTTTCAAGGCGTTGTAAACCTTTTCCTCTTTCCCGGGCGACGGAATGACTGCAAGAATTGGCGTCCAATCGACAACGCGGGCGTCGGTTGAATCGATGTAATCCTCAAGGTAGATCAGCCGCTCCTTGCTTTGTTGCGACATTCCATGGTCGGAAACAAGAACAACGTCGACAGCATCATAGATTCTCCTTTTTTGAAGACCCTGGATCAATCTGCCGAGGACAGAATCTATTTGTTCAACGACAAACATAGTCTTCGACGACTCCGGTCCAAATTCGTGTCCGGCATCGTCAAGCGACGAAAAATAGAGCGTAATCATGGAAGGCCGTTTCGCTGCAGGCAAGTCAAGCCACGAAAGCACGGTGTCAACCCGGTCACTATTGGGAATTTTCCCGTCGTAAGGTTTCCAGTACGTTGGGCGTTTTCCTTTGATCTCCGCCTCCGAGCCAACCCAGAAGAATGAGGCCGAAATCTGGCCCTGCAGTTCCGCGGTGACCCAAATGGGCTCCCCACCCCACCAGCGGCTCTCCCGTGACGTCGGTCCGCTCATTCGATATGTCTCGTTAAAATCCGGGTCATAGAACGTGTTTGAAATGATTCCATGATGTTCGGGGTACAGCCCTGTCACGATCGTGTAATGATTGGGAAATGTCTTGGACGGGAAAGATGAAATGAGAGCCTTCGCCCGAACACCTTCTTTGACGAGTGTATGGAGGTTTGGAGATATTGTTCGTGCTATGTAATCGGGGCGAAAACCGTCTATCGAGATGAGAATAACGGTGGGCTTCAGGTCAGACGGTTGAGAGGCCTGTCCGAAAAAAGAAACAAAAAGAACCACCGAGAGCAGAAGACAATATCTACGCATATGAATTTTTCCCTGTTGGTTTGCGTCAATCGTTATTGACGCCCTCGTCTGGGTCGCAAAAGCGATTGCGACATTCCAAACAGCCTTCCTTAGATTACGGGCCTTTCCTTGCACGCCTCTGCGCAACAACCTTGGTTGCCTGATCGAAAATCTCCCATATACGGTCAACCCACTCAAGGTGCTCGGGTTTCATCAGCACTGAACGCAGGCATGTGATCGTTTCGTGATCCCGCTGCATCCCAGCGGCTTTTAGGTCAAAGAAGTCGACGGGCCAATTCGCTAAAGCCAGGTGGAGATCACACTTGGCGGCCTCTTCAAAAATCAACCGCGAAATTTCTGACGCCTCACTCACGCGCGCTGCCACCGGGGCCCAAACCACGATATCTAATTCCGGCTCAAACGCGGTCATGAATCGTCTATCGGCGCGGATCTTATTGTACATCGCTAACGCCGCACTCCGCGAGTTGCCAAGCATGCGGGCAAATTCTCCTCCTTTTACGAGCGGAAGAAGCTTCTGAGTCGCCCACAGGGCAACTGCGGCGGCTCCCGGGCGGGAGCATTCGAGGCTGATCTCACCGAGATGCAATTCGGTCGAACTGAAGTAGGTGTAAGGAGAATCGTGCTTGTAAAATCGTCCCACCGCAGGGTCGCGGAAAAGCACGCAGCCGCACCCGTAGGGCTGAAGTCCGTGTTTGTGCGGGTCAATAACTATCGAATCAGCCTCACTCAATCGGTCGTAGCTACCACGCGCTTCTGCCGCAAGGTTGTCGATCAACCCGAAATAGCCTCCGTAGGCCGCATCGATGTGCAAACGAAAGCCATACTTTTTACGCATTTCCAGCAGCCTTTGGACCGGATCAACAGAACCGATTGCTGTTGTCCCAACTGTTGCAACGACGGTCCCGATACCACCTTGATCGAGACGCCGCTTAAGCACGTCCACATCGAGTCTGCCTTTTTTGTCGCACGCGATGGATTCAAACGGAAGGCCAAGTGCGGCGCTAATACGCTTGTGAGTATAGTGTGCTTGCTCGGAGGCAACGATTGCTAAACCGGGATGAACTTGTCCGGCCACCCAAAGCGCTTCGAGGTTTGCCATCGTGCCGCCGCCACACAAGTGTCCGAGATGCTCATCCCACCCAACCATCCGCGCAATCTCAGCGACAGCTTCTTTTTCCATCTGCGAACTTGCTCGACCGCCATCAAGCGCGTGGTTGTTCGGATTAATCCACATCGCGAGTGCGTAAGCAAGTCGCGCCACAGGATGGGGCGGTTTGAGCATCTGCCCGGCATAGAGAGGATGAAAGTAGGGATAATTGTCGCGCAGACGATCCGCAACCTGGAGAAGCACGTTTTCCAAACCTTCTCCATCCTTCGACGCTGAAGTCAAAGGCGGTAGCGCATCAAACCCAGATTCGAGCTTGTCGAGGGCGATACGAAGAACGCGAAGCGAGTCCTTTTCCAAAATCTGCGATTGAGGCTTTTGCATCGAGGTCAACTGTTTAAGCCATCACCTCATCCTTCAGCTTTACCAATTGCGCCGCCGACGCTTTTTCCACGTCTGCATGAAGGCTGTTTCCATGAGCATCCATGGTCACAATTGTCGGAAAACCTTTGACGCGCACATGCCACATCGCTTCGGGTATGCCGAATTCCAAAAAGTCCACCCCTTCCACTTCTTCGATGCAATCGGCGTACACCTGAGCCGCACCGCCAATGGCGTGTAAATAGACCGCCCCGAATTCTTTCAGCGCAGCGAGCGTTTTCGCACCCATCCCGCCCTTGCCGATCACAGCCCTCAATCCGAATTTCTTGATGATGTCTCCTTGATACGGCTCTTCACGGATGCTCGTGGTGGGCCCCGCTGCATTCATGGTCCACTTGCCGTCTTTTTTCAAAGCAACGGGTCCGCAGTGATACAGGGCTGCACCCTGGAGGTTCACCGGTGAGTCGTGAGTCATGAAATGATGGTGCAGCACGTCGCGTCCCATGTGCAATATCCCGTCGAGGAGTACCACGTCGCCAACTTTGAGGCTACGAACCTGCTCTTCCGAAAGTGGCGTTTTCAACCTTACTTCCCTGCCCGTCACGGGGAGCTTCGTTTCCTTTGCCATTTTCACGGCCGGGGTTTCATCTTTGTAAAGCCAGCGCTTGATCTTGCCTGTCTCTGAATTGAGAACAACGCCGAGCCTTCGAAATGCCCAACAGTCATACGCAACCGAAACAAAGTAGCTTGCCGGCAACCTGTGATACGAGCCGACCTTGCACCCAATGAGCGTCACTGCACCGCCAAACCCCATTGTTCCAATGCCAAGCTTGTTGGCGTTTTTCATAACGTAGTCTTCGAGTTTTGCCAGTTCAGAATTCGGGTTGATGTCGTCAAGAGTTCGGAAAAGCTGCTGTTTTGCGTAATGATAACCCGAGGCTCTGTCTCCTCCGATTGCAACGCCAATGGCCCCCACGCTGCAACCCTGACCTTGAGCCTGCCACACCGCATGCATGATGCATTTTCGAACCCCGTCCATAGTCCGGTCAGCTCGGCCGAGGTTGGGAAGCTCTGCTGGCAGTGAGTATTGGATGTTCTTGTTTTCGCAGCCGCCGCCTTTCAGAATCAACTTCACTTCGACGTCGTCCTTTTCCCATTGTTCGAAATGAACCACGGGTGTTCCCTCGCCGAGGTTGTTCCCACTATTTTTTCCGGTCAAAGAATCCACCTGGTTTGGCCGAAGTTTGCCTTCTTTTGTAGCATCAACAATTGCCTCAACGATCAGCTTTTTCATGACGATCTGGTTTACTCCAACCGGTGTCTTGATTTCAAATGTCGGCATGCCCGTGTCCTGGCAAATCGGCCCGCAATTCGTCACAGCCATATCAACGTTTATGGCAATCGTCTGAAGAGCCAAGCCAGCCTGGTTTTGCTTGTTTTCCTGCCCAATTGCGGTATCAAGAGCCCTTCGCACATCGGCGGGGAGGTTTGTCGATGTCTCAACGATCAGGTCGTATATGCTTTTCTTGAAGTTTTCCATTTGTGTCTCCTGCGTAGTACGTCTTTTTTTTGCCTCAGTCAAATATAGACATTTTTTGAATTTGTTATTCGTATGCTCTCCCGCTTTCCATGAGTGCAACGTTTTCTGATCTTGGGTAGTCTATATGACATTGGGAATCATTCCCCTGGAACATTTTCACATCGATTACGTATTAACCTGAAATTCAATTCTCACAGAGGGAAGCAATGAAACGTGTCATGTTTTGGGGAGTTCTTGTGGGTCTGGTTCTTCTACTGAGCGGGTTTTCCGTCAGCCCAAAATCGCCCGTTGAAGGAAGCTGGACTGGTGAATTCAAAAGCGGTTCAGCAACCCTCGCATTCCAGGTTCATTTCCGGACAGAGGAGGGCGTCCTTGTCGGAACTGTCGATATCCCAAAAGAGCAAATCTACGGTGCACCGCTCGATTGGATTATGATCGACTCTTCATCCGTTCACTTTGAGCTTGTTCGCAACGGCAAGTCCTGCGTGTTTGACGGCGAGCTGAAAAACGGCAGAATCGTTGGCGAATGCCTGACTGCCGGCAAGGGTTCGTTTTACCTGATTTCTAGCGCTGTCGCAGCCCTGTGAAAGACTGACTTCACCGGATTCAAACCGGCAGGGAAGTCCCAGATCGCAAATCAAGTCCTCGTCCACCAAGCACTCCCCTTGTACCTATCAAGACTCGTAAGAAGTCAGACTTCTGACTTGAGTCTTCATATCAGAAATCTGAATTCTGACGATCGCCTGGGATTCTCTTTCGGGAATTTCTTATCTTAGTTCGCCATCATGAAAAAGAATTTCGTATTGACCTGCGCTATCGTCTCCAGTTCGTGTCTTGCCTTTAGCCAGACCGCGGATTGGTCCAAAGTACATGAGTTGACAATTCAGGGCATCGACAAGTTATACAACCTTGAAATTGAGGAATCCGAGCATACGTTCGACGAAGTGATCCGTATTGCTCCCAACGATCCGAGAGGTCATTTCTTCAAGTCATTAGTCTTCTTTTGGGTGTACAATCTGACCAGGGACGAGGCGGCTTACAAGAAATTCTTCGAATTGTCCGACAAAGTCATAGAAATCTGCGACACCGAGCTCGACAAAGACGAAAACAACGGCGTTGCAAAGTATTACCTCGGCGGGGCGTACGGATTTCGAGGTCTGGCCTACCAGCGCAACGGGTCCACCTTCAGCGCTGCTTGGGATGGCAGAAAAGGCTATTCCTATCTCAAAGAAGCGACCAAGGACGCGCCGGAAGTATACGATGCACAATTCGGGTTCGGGCTTTTCAATTATCTTGTGGCAAAAGTTCCGAGAGGATTCCGCTGGATTCTCTCAATTCTCGGCTTCAGCGGAGATCTGGAAGGCGGCCTGGAATCTATGCGCATTGCTGCGGAAAAGGGCACCTATGCACGCAACGAAGCCACATTCTTCCTGGCAACTTTTCTCTTTAATGAGGAGCGGGAAGACGAGGCGTTGAAATACCTCAAGCGCATCATGGACAAGTACCCGGAGAATTCCCTGTTCCTCGTGACATTTGCCCAGTGGCAATTGCGAAGAGACAACATCGACAGCGCCCTCATCACCGCGCAAAGGGCGGTCGAGATCAACTCACGCCGGAAAATCAAGTTTGGGGACGAGTTTGCCCACAACGTGTTGTCCAGCTGCTACTTCACACGGAATGATTTTGAACAGGCCAGGATCAACATCGAGCTTTCCATCGAAAAGACCGACAACAAACAAAACATCTTCAACGCGACCTACTATCGGCTTGGTCTCTGCTACGACCTTCTTGGCCAGCGCGAAAAAGCTCTTGCGGTGTACGAGCAAATGAAAAAGGCTGAACTTTCGAGCAATCCCTGGGAATACCATTCCTACAGGCTCGGCCAAAAGCGCATCAAGAGCCCACCGAATGAAATCGATCAGATGCTCGTCAAAGCAGGCAATCATCAGACTGTCCGGGCGTACCCTGAGGCATTGAAGATATTCAGCTCGGTGGCCGAAGACTCCAGGGCCGATGTCGACCAACGCGCAATAGCTTTGTACGGGGTCGTACAGATAAAAAACGATCAAAAGGAATACGAAGAGGTGATATCGGGCGCAAAACAGCTTGCATCATTGAGCCCGCCGAATGAGATTTGGCTCGTCCCGCACGGGTTGTTCAGGATGGGGCAGGCCTACGCGAAGCTCGGCCGAAACCAGGAAGCCCGGCAGATTTTTGACTCGATCGACGAGTACGACGACTACGATTTTCAGGACAGGCTCGAAACGCGGGTCGAGGAAGCGCTGGAGAAGTTGAAGGGCGTCCATTAGAACAACGCACGTAGGTCGTCCTTAAGGACGACCTACAATTAAGAAGTCAGACTTCTTGCTTGTTTCTTCTTGTCAGTAAGTCTGACTTCTTACCCTGCTTCATGGGTCAAGCCGCACTCCCTGGATGGTCCCATGATCAGTTATACGATCGTATTCTACTTGCTTCTTTTGGACATTTGCAACAATCGCCTCTGCAAATGAGTCTGCCTTCCCTTCAATAGACCTGCATGTTATTTCTGGGTGAATCTCCTTGATGGCCTTAAGAATTTCTCTGCAACCCGTTAAAGCAAGGTCAAG
>JANOGR010000162.1:0-2171 GCA_031406095.1 Ignavibacteriales bacterium | reverse complement strand
CATGCCGTGTCCTTCCTCTTCATCGTCGGCGCCTCGAGGCTGGCGATCGTCGTGCGGCGCAGTTCGGGGACGTCGTGGGTGTAGGCGATCGCGCTGCGCACATCGAGCCAGCCGACTTTGGACGTGGAACTTTCGTTGCTCATCTGGACGGTACAGTCATAACCATGCTTGGAAGAAGGGACTCCCCGTCGTGGACACATGACGGCAAGTGGATTGCTTACATGGATGGAAAAGACGATGGCCATAGAATCCTGGCGTCGGATATTTTTCTTATTTCACCCGACGGGGCTGAAACCCACAGGCTCACGGCAACCGAGGACAGCATCGAGCTTGACCCGCGCTGTTCGCCCACACAAAAGAAGATTGTCTACCATACTGTTGAGGGTAACATTTTCATCTTGACGTACACAGATTAGAAATGAAACGAAGAGTTTCCCTGTTGTTGTTTGTATTCTTCATACCCGCCAGGCTGGCCAGCCAAAATCTTTCAGGTTTGAAATTCTGCATCGACCCGGGGCATGGTGGATATGAATCGGATGACCGTCATCTTATCCCCGACGCCGGGATTGACTTTTGGGAATCTGAGAGCAACTTCTACAAGGCAATCCATCTCAGGGCTCTTTTGGTGGCGCAGGGGGCGACTGTCATTCTTACTCGAACGGGGAATTCTCACCCGGACAATGACGACCCCTCACTCAGCGCGCGGTGGCAATTAGCAAATGCCAACAATGTTGACTGGTTTCATTCCATTCATAGCAATGCAACCGGTGGAAATAATACGAACGTGAACCACACTCTTGTTCTTCTCAAGGAAAATATTTCCACCCGGCAACCGGTTTTCCCTCAGGCAGTGACCATGTCAAGCCACATCTACAATCAGATCCGAGGCCACTTACGAACCCAGTCCTCCGGCGGCAACATTGCTGGATCCCCGGGCGTCTACAGCGACTATACTTTCTATGGAGGGCCAAGCGGCGGGTTCAACCTGGGTGTATTGAACGGTTTAAACATGCCGGGTGAACTTTCGGAAGGCTCATTTCATGATTACTCCCCCGAGACCCGGCGACTCATGAACAACTACTATAGAAAGATGGAAGCATACGGTCTGGTGAAGGCGTTCATGCAATATTTCAGCGCTTCAGCTGACACGTTCGGCATCGTCTCAGGCATTCAATTCGATAACATCACCGGGAAGCCAAAAAACCAAACGGTTGTCAGACTGCTGCCCGAGAATCGCATCTACAGCGGGGATTCCTTTAACAACGGATTCTACATGTTCGATTCTTTGACTCCAGGCTCGCATACGCTCATCTTTGAAACCCCCCGATACAACAAGGACTCCGTTGGTATTTCGGTTACCGCCAGATCAGTGATCTTTCTTGATCGCACCTTGAGCTATTCGTCATTTCCGTTTGTCACCGCAACCACGCCATCCGAAAACGATACTCTCTTCCCCGTCAAGAATTCGATTGGGATCCTCTGGAGCACGCCAATGGACACGGTCTCCGTCAATCAGACGTTTTCGTTCTCACCACAAGCAAGCGGAACGATCTCATGGTCAGTCGACAAGAAAACCCTATCCTTCTTTCCCTCTCCAGATTTCAAGTATTTTACGCGGTACACACTGAAAATCGATTCCACAGCACGAGGTGAGAATGGCTATGGCATCGATCAGGACGGTAATGGTATTGGAGGCGATCCCTTTAATGCTTCCTTCCGCACTGAGACGGGGCTTCAGGTTCCGACGGTCTCGTTTGGTCAGGTAAAAAGAAACGATACTTCATCGTCAAGTCTCTTTGTAAGGAATCGGGCTCCCTATCAGATTATTGTCCGTGCCATTTCAAGCTTCACGTCGCCATTCAGAATCAATGCAGTCCTTCCGGATACCGTCGGAGCAAACGACAGCCTTCTTCTTCCTCTGTACTTCAATCCGACATCGTATGGTTCGTTTGGTCAATCAATTGTCGTCTCAGCAGATAGTGGAAACGTGATTACTGGCATTTCAGGATCCTCACCCACACCATCACTTTTCCTTAGCCACACCATCCAGGGATTTGGGAGCATTTCCGCCGATACAACTCGCGAACGACCGTTCTTCCTCACTTCCACTTCGATCAACGAAGTTCGCATCGACACGATCTACACAAAAACTTCACGTTTTACTTTCTCAC
>JANOGR010000147.1:0-2396 GCA_031406095.1 Ignavibacteriales bacterium | reverse complement strand
GGCACCTATGCGAGATTTCTTACCGGATGTCGATTGGGACCGGTGGTCGGAGACGATCTGGAGCACCGCCTGGGCGAAGCGCTTGGCCTCGTCCGGCATCTTGGCTTCCTGGGCGCGGCAGGCCATGGCGTACAGCTCGGCCGCCTCGTGTTCCCGTTCCTGCTTGTTCTCCGCGGGATCGTGGCCACCGGCGGCGCGTTCGTCGAGGATGATCGCCAGCGGGATGCGCCCGCTCACGTCGTTCTGGGGCGTCGTCATCCACTGCGTCTTGAATTCGCTTTCGAGCGCGGCGACCTGCGGATGTCCCGCCAGGCGGCCGATCTGTTCCTGGACGTCCTTCGACAGTTTCTTCAGCAGGTCCTTCTCGCGCGGTCCGACCGTCGCCAGCACGTCCTTGGGTCGTTTCCAGCCGTAGTCCTCGTGGTAGCACTGCTCCCACAATTCGGTGACGCGCTTGATCTCCACCTGCATCTTCACCTGGTCCATCTTCTTCGGGAACGATCCGTACTTGTGGAGGAACTCCTCCTGCGACATGCCGCGCGGGACGACGACGGGCTTGCCGTCCTCGATGCGCTTGCGCCCCTCCTCGAACTCCGTCCCCAGCGGGCCCGCCTTGAACGCCTCGAGCACCTCGTTCTTCACGTCGGCCTTCGGAGGCCGCGCCGACATAAATCTGCGTGATACAAAAAATCCCGCACGAGGGCGGGATTTTTCCAAACAAACCGGAAAAAAACTGCGCTGCTCTTTATGCGGCCTTCCGAACCCTGCCTGTTTTGATGCAGTTCGTGCAAACTTGAATACGGCGAGCATTGCCGTTCACGATTGCTCTTACTTTTTGCAGGTTGGGGAGGAATCGCCGGGGAGTACGGTTATGCGCATGACTTACGTTGTTTCCCGCCATCGGTTTCTTGCCGCAGATCTCACAGATTCTTGCCATCTTCTTCTCCGGTATGAATCTTCTTTCAATTGAAGCGGCGATAATATACTCACAAAATCGGAGAGAGGCAAGCCTGACTATCGTCAGACAGGCCTGACGGTGGTGAGACAGGCTCGGTTGCGAGCCTGAACAAATTTGGTTATCATACCGGAAAGACTCCCGGAATCTCGCTCGGTCCTCTTGAGTTGGATTCCGGGAGTCTGCTCTCAATATGACAATTCTCGGAATCGAAACATCCTGCGATGAAACCTCAGCCGCCGTGATTTGCGACGGCAAACTGCTGTCGAATGTCACCGTTGCCCAGTTTTTTCATTCGAAATACGGTGGAGTGGTGCCGGAATTAGCTTCTCGTGCCCACCAGAAACTCATCGTTCCGATTGTTGACGAAGCGCTTGTAAAAGCTGGTGTCAGGAAGCAGCAGCTTGATGCTGTTGCGGCCGTTTATGGACCAGGCTTGATTGGGTCAATTCTTATCGGCTTGAGCTTTGGGAAGTCCATGGCACTCGGACTGGGTGTTCCATTCGTCGGTGTGAATCACATGGAAGCACATGTCCTCTCGAACCTCATCGAAGGACCGAAGCCGTCGTTTCCATTTGTGAACCTCACTGTTTCCGGGGGCCATACGCAACTGGTTCTTGTCGACCAGCCCGCTCGACGAGTCGAGTCGTCGACCGGCGGCCTGCCTGCCGGACAGGCAGGTCTGGCGGGGAAGCCATTCGAATATCGAATTCTGGGCGAAACGATGGACGATGCCGCTGGGGAAGCGTTTGACAAAGTCGCCAAAATGCTCGGAATCGGTTATCCGGGCGGGCCGGAAATAGACAGGCTGGCCCAAACGGGTAACTCGAAATACGTTGACTTCCCAAGGCCGTACCTGGCTGAAAACTCGCTCGAATTCAGCTTCAGCGGATTGAAAACATCGGTTCTTTACTATTTGAGGAGAACGGGTTTCGACAAGACCAAGGCCGATGAAAAAGTCGTCGCGGATATTGCCGCGAGCTTCCAAGCTGCTGTCGTCGATGTGCTGATACACAAGCTTCTGCTTGCCGCGACGAAATTCGGCGTGCGTGATATCGCCGTTGCAGGAGGTGTTGCGGCTAATTCGGAGTTACGGCGCAGGTTAAAAAAGACCTCCGAGGACAAAGGGTTGCGCCTGTTCATCCCGAAATTCGAATACTGCACGGATAATGGCGCCATGATAGCAATGGTGGGCTACATGAAAACGAAGCAGGGCGTGGTTTCGAGTTTGGAGCTCACCGCCGAACCGAATTTGCAACTTACCTGATCTTCTAAACGTCAGGTTCAGACTTCCGAAGTCTACTCAGGAATTCTCGTGTAGACTTCGGAAGTCTCTCGTTGAATGATGAATCGCATCGCACAAACATTCCAGCGTCTGAAGGCCGAAGGCAAGAAAGCCCTGATACCCTACATCACGCCCGAGTTTCCCTTCAAAGGCATC
>JANOGR010000142.1:0-12765 GCA_031406095.1 Ignavibacteriales bacterium | reverse complement strand
CAGTAACAGACCAGTGAACTGCCTTCGCCATCGGTGTTCTTCTTGATATCTACGCATTTCACCGCTACACCAAGAATTCCATCCACCTCTTCTGTACTCAAGATCAGCAGTATCAGTGGCAGTCCCCAGGTTAAGCCTGAGAATTTCACCACTGACTTACCGACCCGCCTGCGCTCCCTTTACACCCAGTGATTCCGGACAACGCTCGCATCCTACGTATTACCGCGGCTGCTGGCACGTAGTTAGCCGATGCTTTTTCTCGAGGTACAGTCAATCCTGCCTATAGCAGGAAATTCTTCCCTCGCAAAAGAAGTTTACGACCCATAGGGCCTTCATCCTTCACGCGGCGTCGCTGCGTCACCCTTTCGGACATTGCGCAATATTCCTCACTGCTGCCTCCCGTAGGAGTCTGGACCGTGTCTCAGTTCCAGTGTGGCTGATCGTCCTCTCAGACCAGCTACCCATCGTCGCCTTGGTGGGCCGTTACCCCGCCAACTAGCTAATGGGACGCAAGCTCATCTTTTGGCACCTTACGGCCTTTAACAACTGTCATCATGCGATGCCGCTGCATTATCGGGTATTAGCCTCGATTTCTCGAAGTTATTCCCGTCCAAAAGGCAGATTGCTTACGTGTTACTCACCCTTGCGCCGGTTTACTAGGGATATTGCTACCCCATTCTCCCTGACTTGCATGTGTTAGGCACGCCGCCAGCGTTCGTCCTGAGCCAGGATCAAACTCTCCGTTGTAGATTTTATTCTCAACTTCAAGTTTGACACTTGACTTCGACCTGAAGCCAAGGTTTGAACCCGACTGAAAATCAACTTTTTGCTGCGCACACTTTTCAAAGAACATCCTTTGTCCACGAACCTCACTGACTGAGGACAAAAATGCCCATTTTGGGAATGGGCATTCGATCATACTTTCAACAAACATTAGACGCGTTTCTGCGTCTTATCGGGCCTTTAATATACTGCTCTTGTTTAGGAAAGTCAACTCTTTTCTGCCGAATTCAACAGAATTCTTCGTTTTACGAAGAGAGAACTAAATCGCGGCAACGACGTAAACAAGCCTTGAGTTTGATTTTGGTGTATTGGAATAATAGCTTATTCATTGAAAGTCATCAAAAACACAAATTTATGGGAGAAAAACTAACATGATTTGGGTCCTTGTTGCGATTCCGGTTCTCATTATCTTTTGGGTCATTGCCAAATACAATGGCCTTGTTACCCTCCGTAACCAGACGACGAATGGCTGGAAGCAAATAGACGTCCAGTTGAAACGACGACATGACTTGATTCCCAACCTCGTCAACACTGTCAAAGGGGTAATGGAGTTTGAACAGGACACCTTGAAGAAAGTGGTTGAGGCCAGAAATGCCGCCGTCTCTGCGGCTGGGGTGGCTGATTCTGCCGCCAAGGAAGGTATGCTCACTTCGGCATTGTCCAAGCTTTTCGCACTCGTGGAAAACTACCCGACGCTGAAATCCAACGAGAATGTCAAACAGCTGCAAGAGGAGCTTACGAGCACAGAAAACAAAATCTCGTTTGCCCGCCAGTTCTATAACGACATCTCGACGAGGTTCAACACCGAACAGCAGGTTTTCCCGGGGAACATTATTGCCTCGATTTTCGAGTTCAAAACAGCTGAACTTTTTGAAATCCAGGTGGCAGCTGAACGTGAAGTCCCCCGTGTGGACCTCTCGCTGAAAAAGTAGCATGGTCGCTCCGCTTCAAAGCCGCAACATTTACGACCAGCAGACGCACAACAAGCGACTCACTTGGTTTGTGATGCTCGGGTTTATTATTTTCATTGTTTTTCTCGGATTCGGCTTCGACATGTATCTTTTCGGAGCGGAGACCGATGCTTTCTTTCCCGTTGGAACTTCGCTCGCTCTACTGGTCGGTTCCTTTTCAGCGTTGTGGGGATATGAGAGCGGTGCCAAGGCCGTTCTAAGGTCTGCCAACGCGTATCCGGCTGACGAGAATAATCCTGCCCACAAACAGCTTATCAACGTCGTCGATGAAATGACGATCGCCTCCGGATTGCCACGGCCCAAAATTTATATTGTTCCTGATTCCGATCCAAACGCTTTCGCTACAGGGAAGAACCCGGAAAACAGTTACATTGCCGTTACGGAAGGTCTTTTGAATTCGCTTAATCGAGAGGAGCTGCAGGGTGTGGTTGCGCATGAAATGAGCCACATCCGTAATTACGATATCCGGCTTATGACGGTTGTGGCTGCACTTGTCGGATCCATTCTTCTGCTTTCAGATTGGGCGAGGCGGTCGATGTGGTACGGCGGGGGACGATCAAGGAGTCGCTCGAAGGGAAACCAGCTTGGCGGACTTGTTTTTGTCCTTTGGATTATCGGAATTATGCTTGCACCGTTGATTGGCCAGATAATGGCAATGCTGGTTTCGAGAAAACGAGAGTACCTGGCGGACGCCTCGAGTGCGGAGTTGACTCGGAATCCTCTCGGGCTTGCAAGCGCATTGAAAAAACTGGGAGAGGCTTCGGAACCCACCGCTTCCATCAAGAAGGGGACTGCCCATCTTTGCATTGTTGATCCGGTTGGGAATTCGATGAATTTGAAAGAAGGGGCTGTCGCGGAGTTATTTGGAACTCATCCGCCCATACAAAAGCGGATTCAGGTTCTGCAAGCAATGGCTTATCAAATGAGCGCTTCTACGCCCGCTGCTTGAGGATTTCCTGTCGAACCTGTTTCTCCAGCCTGAGATGTTCTTCTGCGGAGATATTGAATTTTTCTCTTAGTACATCCAGCTTTTCAGAGTCTTCCGGCGTAATCGACCCATCTTTCCATCCATCCACAATCGCTTCGAGGTAGATTTCAAGCTGGATTTCTTGTTCCAGGTTAGCATGCTGATCTTTGTCGATACCGAGCGATTTTCGGAGCGTCACGAGCATCGTTTCTTCATCCTTGCTGAGGACACCGTCAATCCATCCCTGTTTGAGCACTTTCGCATAAGCCTGAATAGAGACCTGTAGCTGTTCCTCCTTCTCTCTCTCAGCTTTTTCAGCTCTTTCTGCTTCCTCCGCTTTTCTACGCTCTTCCGCTTCGCGACGTCTTCGCTCTTCTTCCTCCTTTTTCCTCCGGGCCTCCTCCTCAGCCTTCTTCTTTCCAATGAGTTCGGCTTGCCGCTTCGCCTCCTCAAGAGCCTTTCGGCGATCTTCCTCCTGCTTCATCCTTCCAGCTTCTTCGGCCTTCTTCTTCGCTTCCTCTTCGGCTTTCCGAATCGCTTCTTCCTCGGTATTCCGACGCGCCTCTTCTGCAGCCCTTCTGCGGCTTTCTTCCTCTGCCCTCTTCCGCTCCTCCTCGGCTTTCTGGCGAGCCTCGTCGTCTTCTTTCTTTTTCTTATCGTCGTCAGGAGAGCCTTCGGTCTTCCTCTTCTGCTCGAGGATCTTCCTTTTCAACTCTTCGACTTTTCTACGTTGTTCGTCTATCTCGGCCATACCAGAAGGTCATTTTCATAGGAAATACGCATCCACAGGCGCGGAGACCCGCGAAATCGTGTTCCGCTGGTTCGACTTCCATGGAGTGTGTTAAGGAGTTGTGAGGTCGGAGATACTTTATGCTCCCCTCAAGCACCGAATATATCCATTAATAACTCGAATGTCAACGGACAAAGGACTTCCATTTCCCCCGACAATTATGTATCTTTTTTCGATTTTTCTTCTTGAACTCTTGACCAAACAATAGGGAGGGATGTATGCAAGAACAGCAAAGCAATGCACCACAAACCTCGATGATGAGCAAACTGGTGAACATTTTCACGTCTCCATCTGAAGCCTTCGAAGGCATTGGCACTTCTCCCGGGAAGGCAAGCGCCTGGCTTTTTCCGTTTCTCGCCACCTTTGTGATTTCAGTTCTAATTTCATATTTGCTTGTGACGAACGAGACATTGAAAGCTCAAATCGTCGATGCCCAGGCAAAATCCGTGCAGAAAATGGTCGAGTCTGGGAGACTGACACAACAACAGGCGGATCAGCAGATTGAAGGCATGCAGGGGATGGGAACGGGAATGTTCATGGCGTTTGGAACGATCGGCTCTCTTGTCTATATCTGTGCTTATTTCTTCGGGGCTGCTTTGTTTCTTTGGCTTGCCGGGAAGTTTGGGCTAAAAGCTTCTGCTGGATACGGAAAGTATCTGGAGATTTATGGAATGTCTGCGTGGGTTGGAGTTCTCGGAGCGGTGATCACAACGCTCCTGATCGTAGGAATGAACTCTCTGTACGCCTCACCCAGCGCTGCGCTTGCAGTCCTTTCCGACTACGACCCAACGAACGACATGCACAAATATATGTCGGCCGCCAATGCGTTTTCCATCTGGCAAGCGGGTGTTTTGGGCATCGGTTTGAGCAAGCTCTCGGGCAAGGGCACAGGAGCAGGGATGGGCGTTGCCTTTGGCCTGTGGCTCGTATGGGTTGTGATTTCGGTGTCGCTGGGTATCGCTCGCTAGAAAAAAGGATCTCCTTCTCAAAAAAAACTCCTGGATTTCCACCAGGAGTTTTTTTATTTCCTCGGTTTCTTGCCCCTTTGTGTCGTCAATAAGCCTCGGAGGTCGCCGAGCTCCTTCTCCATCCGGTCCATTTGTGCATTGTGCAGCACCCACACCTCACTTCGCTTCATGGCTTGACGCTCGGCCATTTGCCCCGCCCGCACAATCCTGTCCATGAAATACCCAAAGAACCAAACAACAAGGAACCCAAGAGGGACAATAAGAATAAGCAGGGATCGCAACCGCGGGATTCCAAAAAAGATCTGCAGTTTGTCACTGGCTGTAATGAGGAGCAACGTGAAATTCAATGCAACCATGAACGATTGACCAAGGTCAAATCGGTATTTCTGCGCGAAAAAGACCTCTCTCCACCTCGCAAGCTTTTCGCGAAATGACTGTTTCATAACGCCTCCTGATTGTGAGATGTTCGGTTCGGACTTTCAAATATTTAGAAAAGCGGAAAAAAACTTGTAGTGAGGAACGAGTGCGGAAACTCTTTAGGAGATCGGAAGATAGACGTGGATGGTTGTTCCTTTGCCCATTTCACTTTCGATGTCAATTCTTCCCTTGTGGTCATCGATCACTTTCTTCACGATGGACATGCCGAGGCCTGTTCCATGCTTTTTCCCGAAAGTCATGAACGGCTCAAAAATCCTTTTTTTCACCTCTTCCGGCATTCCTGTCCCGGAATCCTTGAAATCGATTTTAACGAGATCGTTTTGTTTTTCCGTTATCACCGTAAGCGACCCGCCTTGCGGCATGGCATCGCGGGCATTGCTGGCGATGTTGTAGAACACGCGTATTATCTTATCCTGGTCCATCTTGACCTTGCCGGTAAAGCTGGTTTTACGGACGAGCTCCACCTTGTTCTTTTCAAGATCCTTCTGAATGAAATCCAAAACACCGTTCATCACCTCCGCAAAATCCAGCTCTTGAACGTTCATGGAACTTTGGCCCTTGCTGAAATCAAGGATTTCCTGGGCCATGTTGACGAACCTGTCAACTTGATGGATCATTTCATCGGCTAATTTGGCAGCTTCCTCGTTACCCGACTTCTTCTTCATCACCTGGGCATATACCCGCAGAGTGCCCATAGGGTTCTTGATGTCATGAATAATCGTGCTGGCCATTCTCCCGACAGCCGACAACCTTTCACTTTGGACCATTTCCTGAGCCAGTCGGGCGTTTTCAATAGCAACGGATGCATGCGCAGAAAGAGCATCGATATACTGCTCATCGCTTTTTTCAAAAGCGGCATTCTTCTTATTTAAGAGTTGGAAGACTCCGATAATCTTGGCGTCCTTGTTCTTCATCGCCATGCAGAGCATATTCCTTGTGCGATACCCGGTTCGTTTGTCGACTTCGGGATTGAATCGAGGGTCGCTGTAGGCATCCGGAATGTTTATCGTTTCTCCCATTTTCGCAACATGCCCCGCAATCCCTTTCCCTACCGGAAGCCTGATCTCAACCATATCGTTCCCTTGCGCCACTTTTGACCAGAGCTCCTGTTTGAGATCATCGACGAGGTAAAGGGTCCCTCGGTCTGCTTCCAGACTCAGTGTTGCGGCTTCAAGGATGACGCCCAGCAGTTTGTCGAGGTTCAACGTCGAATTGATAATTTTGCTCGCCTCCATCAACTGTTCAAGCTTCCCGAAGCGAGTTTCGTTTGCTTTGCGCTGGACCTCAAGGCTCTTCACAACATTGTCGTTCGCCTTTCGCAGGCGTCCACCGACTTCCTTCAGCAGGTTGAATGATACCGCCGGGTTCTTTTTGACGATTTTCGCAAAGTCTTTTCGATCAATCGAAAAAACGATTGTGTCCTGTTGACATGTGGCACGCGCTGATCGGACCTTTCCGTCTAACGTCGCCAGTTCACCGACGACATCTCCTTTTTGAAGAACGTTGAGGATGGTCTCTTCACCCCATGACGTGTTTCTTGATATCTTGACAGAGCCCTTCTGGATCAAATAGACCTTGTCAGCTTTGGTCTCGAGGTCCATGAGAACATAGCCGGCAGGATAAAACTCTTCTTGGAGCAATTCTGCTATTTTGGTGAGATCACTACGAGGGACATCTTGAAAGACAGGCGAATCTTGAAGGGCCTTCAGCTTCTTATCGAGACTGGGCATCTATTCTCCGGGGACAAAGAATGACGGTTTGAAAAGAATAATAGAGATATTAGGGGTCTTAGTCAAGAAACACCTGTACGCCGTGTCACCTCTCGAACCAACTGAAGCCCTCTTCAAACAAACCTGCCGCGCAGAATTTCTTTTAACGAGCGAAAAGCCCTTGCTCTGTGGCTAATTTTGTTCTTTTCGTCAAGGCTGAGCTCTGCATAAGTTCGCGAGAACTCATCCGGAATGAAGATGGGGTCGTATCCGAAGCCATTTGTGCCACGGGGCCCTTCAGCGAGATTTCCCAGGCACATGCCTTCGGTGAGATCTTCGAAGCCGTTGCCGACCAGGGCGAGGACGGCTCGAAACTGCGCTCTTCTCCTACGGGGGGGCACTCCAAGCATCTCCCCCAACAGCTTTTCATTGTTCTGTTCGTCCGTTGCATCATCTCCGGCGTATCTGGCCGAACGAACGCCGGGTCTACCGTTGAGAAAGAAGACTTCCAGACCTGAGTCGTCGGCCAACGCGGGGGTCTTTGTAACCTGATATATGGCCCTGGCCTTTTTCAGCGCATTTTCCTGAAAAGTAGCCCCATCCTCGGCCACTTGCGGCACAGCTGGAAAGTGCCTTAGTGTAAGAACTTCCAGGTTCATGTCGCTTAGGAATAGCGTGAGTTCCTCAACTTTGTTTTCGTTGCGACTGGCCAAAACGAGCTTTTTCATGTTGTGCGCGGAAACAGCTTGAAGAAAAGATTAATGCAGCCCTGGAGGGAAGCGAACAGATTAAGACACAAGTAGATAGGTTCGAATTTGATAAACGAGTAGGCCGTGAGACATACATTTCCGACGACTGCGAGCGCAAGAAAGGAGAGGGGCAATTCTGTCGATCGGTTCCGAATTGTCCTGATGGTTGGCGGGATCCAGGCCGCGACCACGCCCACGAGCCCAACGATACCGAGGAGTCTTACCGGGTCCAACATTCTGACATCATGCCGTAAGCAAAACCTCCATCGCTTGTTCCACACGTTCGACCCCTACAACTTCGATTTCTCCGCTCACTTTCACGTTCTTGAAATTGGCCTGTGGAACAACGATTCTCTTGAAACCCAGTTTCGATGCTTCCTGAACTCGCTTTTCGATTTGCCCAATGGTTCGAATTTCTCCACCTAACCCGATTTCTCCGACTGCGACTGCTGTAGGATCGACCGCCTTATCACGAAGACTCGACGTGATCGATGTGGCGATTCCCAAATCGACCGCGGGCTCGTCGATCCGAACCCCTCCGGCAATATTCACGAATACATCATATCCACCAAGATGCAAGCCGACGCGTTTCTCGAGGACAGCCAGCAACAATGACAACCGGCGGTAATCAAAACCCGTCGTGTTCCGTTGAGGAACTCCGTAACTCGTGGGTGTCACCAAAGCCTGGACCTCCAGAAGGATCGGCCGAGACCCCTCGATGCTTGCCACCACCGTTGAACCCGATGTTCCGAGGTGGCGCTCCGAAAGGAACACTTCAGAGGGATTCAGGACTTCTTTCAGACCTGAATCGTGCAGTTCGAAGATTCCGATTTCATTCGTTGAGCCAAACCGGTTCTTCAGCGCGCGGAGGATTCGGTAGGAATAATGCGCTTCGCCTTCAAACTGGAGAACCGTGTCGACCATGTGTTCGATGACTTTCGGTCCGGCGATCATACCTTCTTTTGTAACGTGGCCAACGACGAAAACGGGAATACCCCTCGTTTTGGCCAATCTCAGAAGCAAGGCGGTTGATTCCCGCACCTGGCTCACGCTCCCCGGAGCACTTTCCAAACCCGGTCGAAACATTGTTTGAATTGAATCCACAATGATGAGGTCTGGATCTCCGCGATCGATAATATCGAGGATAAGGTCCAGGTTTGTCTCGGCCAGCAGGAGCACGTGTTTCACGTCCTTCGCCAGGAGCCGCTCAGCCCGCATCTTAATCTGCCTCACAGATTCTTCCCCTGTCACGTAGAGAACGATGCAATCTTTCAGCTGGAGCGCCATTTGCATCATCAGCGTTGACTTGCCGATGCCGGGGTCGCCGCCGAGGAGAATCAGCGAGCCGGGGACAAGACCGCCTCCCAAGACGCGGTCAAATTCCTGAATTGTCGTTTTGATCCTCGGAACATCCTCCTGCTCCACTTCGTCGAGCGGAATGGCCTTGAGTTTTGAATCTACGCCGGCGGGTTTTCGCGAGGCTTTGACAGGTCTCGCTGCCTCTTCGACAAACGTATTCCATTCAGAGCAATTCGGACATTTCCCCACCCAGCGGGGCGAGACATAGCCGCAACCTTGACAGACGTATTTTGTGAGGATTTTTGCCACAAATTTACGCGAGCAATATAGCAAGGCACGGGCTGAGATTCAACAAACCATCTTGTTTGCCAAAGTCTGTTTCCCTATTTTTGTCATGTGGCAAACAAAAAACCTCCAAGGAGAGAACCATGAGTAGACTTCTTCGAATCATGTTTTGTTGTAGTTTGTTTATTCTGATGAGTTGCAGCAAAGGCGCAATTGAACAAGGATTGAAGGAAATCACCGAAGAGCGGCTTCGCCATCCTATTGCCGTGTTGTCCGACGATTCGCTTGGCGGCCGAGGCCCTTCCACCAAAGGAGATATCCTCGCCACATCGTACATAGCATCAGAATTCAAGACGATGGGATTGGAACCCGCTGGTGAGAACAATTCCTTTTTTCAGCAAGTCCCCATGATTGGGATCAGCGTAAATCCCTTTTCTCTTGACTTTAGAAAAGGCGGAAAATCTGTGTCGCTGAAGTTCATTGATGATTTCGTTGCGTTTTCCGGCGTGCAGGACCGGTCCGTCGTACTCAAGGACATTGAAGTTGTGTTTGTAGGGTACGGTATCGAGGCCCCCGAGCAGAATTGGGACGACTACAAAGGATATGATGTCAAAGGCAAGATCCTGCTGATGCTGAACGACGATCCACCGTCCGACGATCCAACGTTTTTCGGCGGAAAGGGCCGGACATATTACGGGAGATGGACGTACAAGTTCGAAATCGCTGCCCGAAAAGGCGCAGTCGGTGCCATTATTCTTCACACCACGCCATCAGCCGGATATCCTTTTCAGGTCTGGCAAGGTTCCTGGTCGCGCGAGCAGTTCGACCTCGAAGGCGACGCATCGGCGCCTCTGAAGCTCAAATGTGCGACGAGCGAAGACGCGACCAAGCGTTACATCACCCTGGCTGGACTTGACCTTTCCAAACTCCAGAAGGACGCAACACAGAAGACATTCAAACCCGTTCCTCTTGGCATTAAGCTCAACGCGAATATGAACGTGTCAGCCCGTCGATTGGAAACAAAGAATGTGGTAGGGATCCTGCGAGGAGGCGACCCGGAGCTGAGCAAGCAGTATGTCGTATTCTCGGCCCACCATGATCATCTGGGCGTGGGAAGGCCGGTAGATGGCGACTCGATCTACAACGGCGCTCTCGACAATGCGTCCGGGCTCTCCATGATGCTCAATATGGCCAAAGCGTTTTCATCGATGAACCCGAAGCCAAGCCGGTCGCTTGTTTTTTCCGCTGTCGCGGCGGAAGAATACGGCTTGCTGGGGTCGCAGTATTATGCCGGTCACCCGACGGTTCCGTTGAAAGATATCGCAGCCAACATCAACACGGACGGGTTGAATATTTGGGGTAAGACGAGTGACATTACGTTCCTCGGCTGGGAACGCTCCAGCTTGAAGGAAGATATCGAGGCGGTCGCCGGAGAGATGGGCATGACAATTTCGGAGGATGGTTATCCTGAAAAAGGGTTCTTCTACAGGTCGGATCATTTCAATTTCGCAAAGGTCGGCGTTCCAAGCCTCTCGTATGAAGTCGGAAATAACTTCATTGGAAAGCCCGTCGACTACTCAAAACAAGTCAGGGCGAAATACGAAGAGCAAAACTACCACCAGCCGAGCGATGAACTATCGAAGGACTGGGTTTTCGATGGTGGGATGAAAGATTGCGAGTTTATTATCCGGCTCGCATCCAGGATTGCCAACAAGGTCGGTATGCCGACATGGAGAAAGGGTGATGAGTTTGAGGCGGCGAGGTTGAAGACTCTGGGCAAGCTGTAAACACATCTCTTTAGAAAGACAAAAGCCTTGCGGGTGATTAGCTCGCAAGGCTTTGTTTTTTTTAGAAGATTTGAGCCAAGATCGAGATTTGGTGAGTGAAAACAATGGACTCTCTGACCGAGATCGGACGGTTGACCGCGGGGATAAAGTCTGCCAAACTTTTCTCATTAGAAGCGCGTAAAAAAGGCCACTGAGTATCTCCAATCGGCATGCCTGTTCCAAAGGTAGCCAATCCTGTGTATCGTACCTGTATTGTCGAGTACTTTTGGGCAAACCCGATACTCAAGGTCCATTCGTTCCAATGCTGGTCGATGTCAGTCTTATTCACTTGAACGTGATCATCCTGGAACAGGTGATAGTTGAACGAATGCACTTGAACCCCCAGCTGAAAATCCGAAGTTTCTTTTTCGAATCGCATGCCCGTTCGGACAATCCAATTCGAGAAGTTAAAGAAGTTCTCAACGGTTTTCTGTCCAGGGAAAATGCTCCCTCCTCGTGCTGTTCGAATGACCTGTGCCGCGTCAGCCCAGGTTTCGGTCCTGATTGGTTCATAGATCACATCCATTCCGAACGTCGACTTGCTCGTTCGTTTCGAGACTCCGACACCAAAGTTGTACGCAGATGAGTTTCCGGGATCTCGAGGAATACTCATGATCTGATAATTTGGGATCTTTGGATGGTCCTTCCAGTTTCCGGTTATTTGAACTCCGAATCGCCATTCTCCAGCAAGGGGTCGTAGATAACCCACCCGAATTCCCCACAGGGTCGTTTCATCCTCGTTGGACTCGATGAAGACAGAGTTCAGAGCATCTTCGGGGAAACCCATAGTATTCCGGATTACATCGTAACGCATTTTCAGAGCCGATTTCACGACTGTTGCCTCTATGCTTTCTTCGTCGTCGAGCTTCGCAACAGCGCCTAGCTGGTACTGGGAGTAAATACCTTCCTGGCGCACGTTGGTGTTAGGGAACAAAAGCCTGACACCTTCGACTGCGTTGAGGTCTCCCCAAAAACCGCTGGCTGCAAAAGAGATATCGGTTTCGGGAACTCTGAAGCCAAGGAGAGCGAAGTTGAATGAGTTATGCGGGTTGGAGGATTCAGAAAAGCCCCCACTTAGCACGGCGGGAGCCACACTCCCAGATGTGGACGATTGTGCCTTCATGCTTTGCCTTGCCCAGTAGACTCCCCCAAAAAGAGATGATTCCGTACGAAACAACAACCCAACTGGAACTGAGAGAGATGTGCTTCCTCCAGCCCCTCCCGACGGCGCTGAAATGCTGTAATACATTGGAGCACTCATCAGTCGAACACCTGTAATCCGGGACCCCTTGGCTGGGTTCATGAATGGATCCAGCATTTCATCTTCGACCGCGATGGAGACGCCACCGATCCCAAGGTTCTTCGAAGGAAAAAGCATAAATTGATCTCCCGTCGCGACAGGGACGGTCTTAATCGGAATTATTTGTGCAAGACTTACAATGGGAAGGATGAAAAGCGCGCAGCTGAACTTGAGTCTCATAAGACCCTCCTTTTCAGGAACTGGGAAACGTGACATCTTCGGGCAGAAACAATCTACAAAAGTCACGAGGATTTGTCAAGTGAACTTCGTCTTTGCTTCCTGAAAATTAGATCTATTCTTGAAAACAAAAAACCCCGTCATGGACGGGGTTTTTTCTGATTCAACAAAGACGACTAGAGCCTTGCCCAGCGCGCTTTTGCTTTCTGCACGTTCTTGCTGCTCGGGAAATCCTTGACGATTTTTTCGTATGCATCTTTTGCTTCCTGTTTCTTTCCGAGCCTATCCAGCGACTGCGCCATCATAAACTGGGCGTCGGATTTCTTCTCTGAATTCTTGTATGCCATTACTTCTTCAAAATTCTTAATCGCGTTGGCATACTGCTTTTTGGCAAAATAGCATTCACCGATCCAGTATTTACAGTTGTCCGCCACATCATCTTTGATTCCGCTCCCCAGGATCATGTCAAACCCCTTCATGGCATCTTCGTATTTCTTCGCATT
>JANOGR010000134.1:0-2908 GCA_031406095.1 Ignavibacteriales bacterium | reverse complement strand
CGTTGACCCGTTTCACGATTCGAGCGATCCTGTGGTTGTCACAGGCAGCCATAATTGGTCGACCAGCGCCGAAAGCGACAATGATGAAAACACGCTTATTATACACTCCGGTGAACTGGCGAGGCAGTTTGTGCAGGAGTTTGCGAAGCGTTACCAGGAGAGCGGAGGGAGAGGACCTATCCTGAAGGTCGAGCGAGTAGGCGGCATACCAGATAAGATGGGCCTGTTCCAGAACTATCCGAACCCGTTCAACCCGTCCACATCGATCAATTTCCAGCTTCCCCAACGCACGTTTGTTACGCTCAGCGTCTTTGACGTTCTTGGCAGGCAGGTGGCAACATTGCTCAACGAGGAGAAACAGGCCGGCTCCTACAGGCTCACCTGGGATGCATCGTGGCTGCCAAGCGGCATTTATTTCTGCAGAATGCAAACTTCATCCTATTCTGAGACAAGGAAAATGATGCTCATGAAATGAGACACCCGAGACCATCCTTGAATTCTTGATTTTCGTGACTCCTTTTGCTACTTTCCGCTCTCACAAACCAGCCAATCCATGAAAAAAATCCTCATTGTTGACGACGAAAACTCGCTGAGAAAAGGCATTGTCATGTCGCTTCGTTCCAAGGGCTACATGACTCTCGAGGCGGAAGACGGTGCCGTGGGACTTGAACTGGCCACAAGCCATGTTCCAGACTTGATTATCAGCGATGTGTATATGGACAACATGAACGGATTTGTGATGGTTGAAAACCTGAAGGAAGACCCCGTGACGGCGAACATCCCCGTGATCATGATGACAAGCGCTGCACAGGGCGCCGGGGCGTGGAAGTCTGATATCGCCGTCGAGTATCTGGAAAAACCTTTTCCGATGCCCAAGCTGGTGGAACTTGTTGAAAAAATCCTCAAGTGATGTCCGTGCTGAAGAACGACCCAAGTAGCGTCCGGACAAAAAGAATCCTCGTCGTCGACGATGAAGAGATGTTCAGAAAGGGCGTCGTGAAGATTCTTCAGCTGGAAGGGTATTCGACGTTCGAGGCGGCGGACGGCGATGAAGGCCTCCGCGTTGCACTCGACAAAAATCCAGACCTGATCATCAGCGATGTGCACATGCCGAACATGAACGGCTTCATGATGCTCGAGGAACTACAGAAGAATACAAAATCCGCAAAGATTCCCGTCATCATGATGACGGGCGTCGCTCAAAAGGCGGGCGCCTGGAGTTCCGACATGACGCTTGAGTATCTGGAAAAACCCTTCTCACTCGACACACTCGTTCAAGCAGTAAAAAAAATTCTCAAATAGGAGCCAGCTCGCTTCATCTCCCGGTTTCCCTTGCCTTTTTTGGCGCTGTTTCTTAATTTGTTCAGCACCTCTTTTCCGGACACGGCCCTGCATGCCCCGCTTCACGCTGGAAGAAATACGCGCCACGTTTGCCAACTCAACTGATTTCAACGAGATTTTTGACGCTTTCGAAGACGCGATTACGCAGAAGATTCAGGATGTTGAGCTCTACAGGCTCCTGTTTTGGAACAATTCCCTCGGACCCGATGAGCTTTGTTTGTTCGGGGAAAAACTCGCCAAAGAATTCCCAGTCATTGCCTACGACACGTACATGTGGCTCGCCAGCGTGTTTGAAGTAACGTATTCCTCGTATGATAATTTTGAACTCGCGATCAAGTACTACAAGAAGGCTGCCCGGTCAAAGCCGAGCGAGCCGGACCCGTATCTTGACGCAGCGGATTGTTTCGACCCGGACCTGAATATCCCGCCTATTGATGTGCTCGTCGAGTTTCTGAAAGAGGGGGTCAAACGCGTGGGAAACAAGAAGTCGATTCTGTTGCGACTGGCACACTTGTACCAGATCATCGGCAACGAAGCACAAAGCGATTATTATCGAAACCTCGCCGATGAGCTTGGCCGGTCAGAGAACTGAACCATCTCCTTTCAGCGGTTATGTCCTGATTCTCATCGCCGTCTCGTTCTGGGGCGGGTCTGCTTCTCTGGCCAAATACCTCTTTGCCTCGAACGTCCGCATTGAGACCTTGATTCTGAGCCAGACGAGAACCACGTATTCTTTCCTTCTGCTTTCTCTTTATTTTGCCGTTGCGGACAGGTCTGTATTTCGAATTCAACTCAGAGACACCTGGAAGTTCGTGATCCTCGGCGTCTTTGGCATGGCTGTCACGAATTTTTCGTATTACTACACGGTGCAGGAATCCACCGTGGCAACCGCCATTCTTATTCAATACACGGCTCCCGTACTCGTCATGGTCTATTCGGTTTTCGTCAGTAAAGAAGAAGGATTGAACTTTGCCAAAATGGCATCGCTGGCACTTGCTTTCATCGGCTGTTATCTTGCAGTGAGCAGTGGCTCGTCCTCTGTGATCCGGCTTTCGGGATGGGCATTGTTGACCGGAATCCTGTCCTCACTCTGCTTCGCATTTCTCCTTATCGCCAGCAAGAGAATCCTTAGACGCTATTCCACATGGACCATGCTCATCTACGCTTTCGGGTTTGCAGCCCTTTTTTGGCTCGTCGTCAACCCTCCATGGGTGATTGTTGAGAAAGGCTACACGCCGGGAGATTGGAGTGTGTTGTTTTTCTTCGCAATTGTTTCGATCCTCATCCCGCATTCTTTGTTCACAACCAGTTTGAGGCATCTCGAGGCGTCAACGGCAGGGATCGCAAGCACCATGGAACCCGTTATCGCGATCTTGATTGCCTATTTCGCGCTGGGGGAGTCGCTGAGTGTCATTCAGATGGCCGGGGGCATGGCGGTTGTCATGGCGATCGTATTGCTTCAGGTCAAGCCTGAGCGTTTTCTGCGTTTGCTGGGAGCGAGGCGTGAGGTCTGAGCGAAGGCTCACAAAAATAGAACGAGTGCTTCGCTGGCGGCAACCAGACCTTA
>JANOGR010000095.1:0-9889 GCA_031406095.1 Ignavibacteriales bacterium | reverse complement strand
ATGGGGAATCAGCAGGGGAAAAAAGGTCGTCATGTACGATCAGGGGGGCACTTATATGGCCACAAGGCTCATGTTTTCCCTCGACTACTACGGCTTCCCGACAAAAGACCTGTTTATCCTGGACGGGGGACTCTCCAAGTGGCAGGAAGCAGGACTACCGGTTACGAATGAGCTGACGCCAGCCCCGAAAAAAGGCTCTTTCACCATCAAGAACCTTAACGAAGATGTAAAAACCGACCTGCCGGAATTCCTTGCCGCATCCGGAGACCCCCGCAACAATGTTTTACTTGATGCGCTTGATCCCAACTGGCATTTTGGAGGAGTCAACATTTTTGGCAGACTCGGCCACGTCCCAAATGCTATCATGATACCTGCAGTTGATTTTTACAATCCGGATAAGACATTTAAATCCGCAGAAGAAATAAGAAAGATACTTGCCTATTTTGAAATCAAACCCGAACAACAAGTTTACTCTCATTGCGGTGGCGGAATAGCTGCCAGTGTACCATTCTTCGCGCTGAAGTTTCTCCTTGGCTATCCGAAGGTGAAACTCTATTCGGGCTCGCAGTTGGAATGGGCGTCTGACCAAAGAGAGCTTCCTTTCTGGACCTATGCCACTCCGTCGTTGATGAGAGAAACAGGCTGGCTGCAGGGTTGGGGTGGCAGAATGATGAGGATGTACGGAATCTCACAAATCAGCATTGTCGATGTGCGGACTGCAGATGCATTTCATCAGGGTCATCTGCCATTTGCACTGAACATTTCTGCAGATGTCTTCAAAAACAATATTACGAATCCTGAAAAGCTCGCTCAACTACTCGGTCCTGCGGGGGTTAATGCGTCTTACGAAGCGGTTATCACTTCAGGCGCAGGCTTGACCAAAGAGTCAGCTTTAGCGTTCGTAACGCTGGAGAGGCTGGGACAGAAAAAAGTATCTGTCTTCATCGACTCCTTGGGTAAATCGGCACGGCTTGGTTTCGCCCTGACAAAGGATACAACTGTGGTGGGCCCCAAAAAGGGACCGGGCGACTTATCCATAACTCCCACGAATTATCCCGGGAATCTGCGCAAGGACGTGATCATTACGGACTCGAAAAGCACCCAGGGAGTTTACCCCAAGGTGTTTGTTGCTTCAGGCAAGAATGTACCAGCTCAGGCTCAAGACGGCAAAGTTGTTCATGTCCCGTACACGGATCTCCTGAATGCCGACGGAACGCCCAAAGCCGCGAAGGATATCTGGAACATCCTGACCAAGGCGGGCGTCCCGAGATACGCTGAGCTTGTTTGCTTCTCCGATGACCCCGGTGAGGCGGCAGTCAACTATTTTATTCTCAAGCTGATGGGCTACCCTGATATAAAGGTGTTGGTGATTTAGATGTTATTTCATCGGCTGTAAACAAAAGCCCGTCTGAAGTTTGGACGGGTTTTTTTGTTTGTGCCCGATCCACTAAGGTGGGGTTGTCCCTTTCTTTATAGAAAGAAAGGGACGAAAGAAATCTGTCGAAATCCCCGCCTGCCTCTGCGATGGCTTGCGCAAGGGCGGGCAGGGAAACGCACGCCTGCGTGCCGTAACGCAACAGGGTTACTACGGCGTGCAGGCACGTTAAGACGCTTTAGCCCGTGAGATATCAAATGCGGGGAGTTGAGAACTCTCAAAGTGTACTATCTCACGGGCTGAACCCGCGTGCCCGAAATCTTCGGGGCGTCATGAAAGCCATTCTGAGCGGAGTCCCGCCTGGTCGGGACGGAGCGAAGAATCTGATTCTCGAGTTATTCAGATTCCCCGCCTGCCCTAAAGTACAATGAGGCGGGCAGGTTCGTCCAAAAAGAGGACTCAGAATGGCATGCCTTTTTGTGCCCCTTGATTTAATGTCCCGCGGTTAGTCCCCACGCTCAAACCCAATCGATTTCGACGCTACCCCACAGCCGCCTGCGCTCAAGCCTAGCCCAACCAAAACAGAAAGACAAGAGAGGTTTTTATCTTGTACTGTCAGGGTAAGCGTTTGATTCCCTGTCCGTCGTTTGTTTGGCGGAATCAAACCCCTGAGAAGGGGCGAATCACAACATTTATAGCGTTCATTGGGTAGGGGCGTTCAATTGAACGCCCTTACCCAGAGTGATTCGCCCCTCTCACAAGAACCGTCTGAAGTTTGGACGGGCTTTTTTATTATATTTGAAAAGAGGAACATGGGTTGCTGAATGAAAGCCAGTAAATGATGAATTGTGAACAGTGAAGAGGAATAAGCATTGAAGATCACGGTCGAGAATTGGCCATACGTTCAGAAAAAGGTGCGTGAGGTTGGAATCGAAAACTCTGAGTACAATTCCAAAGGGGAACTGCAAGCCATCATTAAACTGGAATCCAGAACGAGTTTCATTTTGGCATCTTGTTTTCGTCACGAGAGACAATACGGTTCGAGTTCTGGACTCCCGCCTGCCTGTCCGGTAGGCAGGCTTACAATCCGCGGGAGTGACAAGGGTTTTGTTTTTGCGTTAGGGATGCGAAGGGCACCCCGAAGCAGCCTGACCCCCGTGAGATAATGTCATTCCGTCGGATTTTAAGACGGAATCCAGAACCAGTAATTAACTTGTCTCATTGAATATCTCACGGGGGAACGCCCATACTATTATCTTGAAGCATGTGAGGCACAAGGTCTTCAGCAAACTTGATCGAGGGATCCAGCTTCTCACATCTGAATTCACGGGGCTAAACTGTTGGACAACAACAACCAATACCACATGACAAAAAATCACATAGCTCTCTTTTCTATCACCATGCTGGTCTTTGCATGGTCGGCAATGAATCCCAAGGATTATTTTACATGGGCGCTTGAAATTTTTCCCGCAATCATCGGTCTTGCCATACTCGTTGCGACGTATAAGAAGTTCAAGTTCACTTCTTTTGTTTACACTTTGATCCTCCTTCACTGTTGCATCCTGTTCGTCGGCGGCAAGTACACGTATGCTGAAAACCCTCTGTTCGATTGGATCAAAGATGTTTTTTCTCAGGAGCGAAACAATTACGACAAAGTCGGCCATTTTGCGCAAGGCTTTATCCCGTCCCTCATAGCAAGAGAACTCTTGATTCGATTTGATATCGTTCATGGCCGGAAATGGCTCTTCTTTATCGTTCTCTCCATTGCAATGTTTATCAGCTCATCCTACGAATTGATCGAATGGTTTGTATCGGTATCGACCGGTGAATCTGCGGACGCTTTCTTAGGGACACAAGGTTATGTGTGGGATACGCAATCTGATATGCTCTACGCTCTGGTCGGTTCATTGGTCGCTTTGATTCTCTTCTCCGGACATCACGATAGAAGAATCAAAGAAATGACCTGAAATGGAACAAACATGATTTGTCATTGGAATAAATGCCGTGGTTGGTTCATCGGATCGCGGAGATTGTATAAGGGTAGGGGTTTGACTCCCTGTCCGCCGTCTGTTTGGCGGAATCAAACCCTTACCGAGAAGTCGAATCGCGCAAGGTAGGGACCCTGCCGGTAGGCAAGGGCCTTCGCACAAAAGGAAAAACTGAGACGTTCGAAGGGTGACATATGAAAGCAATTATCTATGAAAGATATGGTGGGCCCGATGTTGTGGAATTGAAAGAGGTGGCGAAGCCCACGCCCAAGGACAATGAAGTCCTGATAAAAATTTATGCGACAACAGTAACAACAGGGGACTGGAGGGCGCGAAGTCTCAATGTGCCTGCCGGCTTCGGGCTCATGTCGCGCTTGTTTTTTGGAGTCTCGCGACCAAGGCAACCTATTCTCGGAACAGAGCTCGCCGGTAAAATCGAATCGGTCGGCAAAGACGTGAGCAAATTCAAGGTCGGTGACCAGGTCTTTGCGTTCAGCGGTGCCGGCATGGGTTGTCATGCGGAATACAAATGCATGCCGGAAGACGGGGCGGTGGCACTCAAACCGGCCAATCTGACCTACGATGAAGCCGCCGCACTATCTTTTGGCGGAATAACGGCGCTGAATTTCTTCAGAAGAGGAAAACTTCAGCGCGGCGAAAAGGTACTCGTCAATGGCGCTTCCGGAGGGGTAGGCACCGCTGCGGTGCAGCTTGCCAAACACTTCGGGGCAGACGTGACCGGTGTGTGCAGTACCGCGAATGTGGAATTGGTGAGATCTCTGGGTGCCACTCATGTCATCGACTACACCAAAGAGGACTTCACGAAGAATGGTGAAACCTATGACGTCATTGTCGATACAGTCGGCACGGCTCCGTTCTCCCGTAGCAAAGATTCGCTCAAGGATGGAGGACGCCTGCTTCTGGTTTTAGGCGGTCTGCCAGACATGCTTCAGATCCCGTGGGTGTCGATGACGAGCAGCAGGAAAGTCATCGCCGGGCCGGCAGCCGAGCGCGCCGAGGATTTGCGTTTCCTTGCAGGGCTGGCTGAGGCGGGAGAATTCAAACCGGTCATTGACCGGCGCTATCCGCTCGAGCAGATCGCCGAGGCTCACCGCTACGTCGACACCGGACGCAAGAAGGGAAATGTCATCATAACGTTGGAGCATGACAAGTGACCGGGGAGCACACCACATGAACATTAGAGTTAACTTTCCCTCTCCTCTTAGGAGAGGGTAGGTGAGGTCTACTCTCTTTTTGTTTTGGTTGTGCAAAGGCAAGTGCGATGGCGCGTCACGCAAATGCAACACACAAAAGCAAAAAAGAAAAAAAGTCATGGTGAGCGGAGAACGTCCCGAGCGAAGACGAGGGATCGAACCATGCACTCGCGCCATGTCACCCTTCGACTTCGCTCAGGGTGAGCATGGTTTTTGTTTTGGCGTTGTCATTCGTTTGTGACTCATGCAATCGTACATTGTTCGATTCTTGATCTTTACACACTTCGGAGGAAGGTATGAACATTCGTAAAATCGTGCTCATCGTCGTATTCATTCCCATGTTGGTTTCTTTGTCCGCAGCCCAGGATTCCAGAAGCGAGCGCCGCACGTATAACCTGCCGCAAACGAAGTCTATGAACCTCCCGCTCAACGACGCAGTGCTTGTTGGAAACACTCTTTACATCTCCGGCCGTGGTGGCATGGATCTGACAACAATGAAAGTTCCCGAGGATCCGAAGGAAGAAGCGAAATTACTCATGGAAGACTACAAGGCCATACTTGCTCTGGCGGAAATGTCCATGGAGAACCTCGTGTCCGTGACTGTGTACTGCCCGGACCTGAAGCTCTATCGTCCTTTTAATGAGGTTTACAAAAGTTACTTTACGAAGGAATTTCCGGCACGGGCTTTCGTCGGATCCGGCCCCCTTCTTTTTGGTATCCGCTTCGAAATGCAAGCGATCGCGGTGAAATAGAAAAAATCCCCCGGGCGCGAAGTATCTGGAAACCAGCTACAGGAGAAATGAAATGACCATGAGCATCGACGAGACACAACAGAAGGCTTTAAGAACCGCGGGATTGCTGTATCTCTTGATGGCAATCACCGCCCCCATTAGCCTCTTGTATGTCCCCGGTAAGCTGATCGTGCCGGGAGACGCAACGGCGACGGCCGACCATATTCGGGCTTCCGAGTGGCTTCTCCGTATCGGGATCGGGAGCGAATTGTTCCACCAGGCCATCGCTATTTTTCTTGTTCTGGCTCTCTACCGTTTGTTCAAACCGGTGAACGAGAACCACGCGAAGCTGATGGTGGTCCTGGGTGCTTTAGTCTCCGTTCCGATTATGTTTCTCAACGTGCTCAATGAAATCGCTGCCCTGATTCTGGTCAGCGGTGCCGATTTCCTGTCAGCATTTGAAAAGAGCCAGCTGGATGCCCTGGCGTTGCTGTTCCTCCGTTTGCATGGCGAGGGAATTAACATTGCCTCAATTTTTTGGGGGCTTTGGCTGTTTCCGTTCGGGATTCTTGTCGTTCGATCGGGTTTCATTCCCCGCATTTTCGGCATCCTGCTTTTCATCGCAGGTTCCGCCTATCTGGCGAGTTCCTTTACCTCACTGGTTCTGCCGCAGTACGCGCAACTCGTTGGCCAGGTCGCGATGGTTCTTGAGGTCGCGGAAGTGCCGATCATCTTTTGGCTCTTCATCAGGGGATTATGGCCGGCAGGGAGAACTGAGCCCGATAGAGCGGGCAACTAAGCACATTTTGGCGACACAGCTCATTTACACAAAACCAGAGAGCGATATGATGTGGAACCATATAAAAAATAGTTCGCCAGCAAGAGGAGGTTTCATGAACACTCTCCAGGTTGTTGTCTTCACGTCTGCAGTGATTGCGTACGGCCTGCCTGCGCGAAGCCAAAGCTTCGCTTCGGCGGAGGCAGGCATTTCCGCGCAAGCACAGGAAACGAACAAAACCCAAATCAAGGTGACTCCTATGTCTCACAAAGTGTTGTTCGAAAAAATGATGGGAAGATGGGAAGGGAACTGCCGAACCTGGTTCGAACCGGGTAAGCTCGCCGACGAGTCAAAGGTCGCCGGCGAGATCGCCGGAGTCCTTGATGGCCTGTTTCTTCGTCACACCTACGAGGGCATGATCCAGGGAAAACGGCGACGCGGCGAGGATATGATCGCATTCAATTCCATGACGAAGACTTTTCAATCCTCGTGGGTGGACGACTTTCATATGAACTACGCGATTCTGTTCTCGCAAGGCAAGGCTACGGAGCGCGGCTTCAGCGTGCGGGGCGACTACGACACTGGTGAGAATCAACCGAAATGGGGCTGGAGAACGGAATTCGAGCTACTGGATGATGACCATTTGACGATCACTGCCTACAACATCCAACCTGAGGGAATGGAAGCCAAAGCAGTCGAGACGACTTACCGCCGGGTCAAGAAGGCAGATGGCACTGTCCGGTGATCGCAGTCGTGAGACATCAAAACATGAACCAGATGTCAACCATCTCGCATCCTGCGGAATAAACATCTCATGTGAGGCGATTCGCCGAAACGCGGCGCTGTTGAAGGTTCCTTTATTTTTGAAACCATTGAGATCTTTCAATGAGAGATGACCTATGAAAAAAGAGAAACGAGAACATACATCAATCGATGATTACGTTCGTTCTTTTCCTGGACATACTCAAAAGAAGTTAGCGGAGTTGAGGGAACTCATAAAAGAACAAGCCCCCAGGCCCAGGAAAAGATAAGCTACCAAATGCCTGCCTTCTTTCTGAACGGCAACCTTATGTATTTTGCGGGGTATGCAAAACATATCGGCTTCTACCCGGGTGCGAGAGCAATTCGTGCGTTCAAAAGCAAACTGTCGAAGTTTAAGAACGCAAAAGGTTCTGTTCAATTTCCCCTGGAAAAACCATTACCGAGAGGGCTCATCAAGAAAATCGTGAAATTCAGAGTAGCGGAAAATATGAAAAAGAAGTAGAGGTCAAATGAAAGGAAGTCAATGGAAAAAACAAACATCACCGTTGTGACGACCGTAAATGCCCCGGTAGAAAAAGTCTGGGAACTGTGGACAGAAGCCCGGCACATTACACGCTGGAACAACGCTTCGGACGACTGGCACACACCCAAAGCAGAAAACGATTTACGGGTGGGCGGTAAATTCCTTTCCCGTATGGAAGCCAAAGACGGAAGCGCAGGTTTTGATTTTACCGGAGCGTACAGCCGGGTGGAACCGCACAAACACATTGACTACACGATTGAAGACGGAAGGAAAGTGCTGGTATCCTTTGTTTCAAAAGAAAACAGAACAACCATCACCGAAACCTTTGAGACCGAACAAACCCACACCCTCGAAATGCAGAAGGTCGGATGGCAGGCTAT
The DNA here is from genome assembly GCA_031406095.1 of Ignavibacteriales bacterium. Taxonomy (GTDB): domain Bacteria; phylum Bacteroidota; class Ignavibacteria; order UBA10030; family UBA10030; genus JANOGR01. The sequence goes on along the minus strand of JANOGR010000095.1, from coordinate 2,138 downwards.
TCTGGACAATTTCAAAAAGTATGCAGAAAACCATGCACCTTGACATGGGCAAGAGGAGAAAACTCATTCTCTGCATGCATACTTCGCTTGACGGTTTTGTGGCGGGACCAGCCGGAGAAATGGACTGGATTCACGTAGACGAAGAGATCTTTGACTATGCCGGCATGTTGACCGACCAGGCCGACACCGCTTTGTACGGACGTGTCACGTATCAGATGATGGAAAGTTATTGGCCCACTGCCGGTGACCAGCCCAACGCATCAAAGCATGATCTTCACCATTCCCGATGGTATAACAGGGTTGCCAAAGTTGTTATCTCAAATACCATGAAAGGCCGCGTTATTGACAAGACGCAGATCATCGGTGACAACATCGCAGAGCACGTTCAAAAACTCAAACAACAGCCCGGAAAAAATATTCAGATTTTTGGCAGCCCGGGAGCTTCGCATTCTCTCATGCAGAACAATTTGATTGACGAATACTGGCTCTTCGTCAACCCGATTCTCCTCGGTGCAGGGATTCCTTTGTTCAAAAGCGTCAGCGGCAGGGTACATTTGAAACTCGTGGAGACAAAAGCCTTCTCATCCGGCGTGGTTGGACTTCACTACGAAAAGAAATAGAAAACCGACAACATGAAAACCTGGACTCACATCGCATTTGCTTTTCTTCTCATCAGCACCTCGCAGCTGAGCGCACAGGATACGCGACCCGAGCGCTCCTCCGTCTTGCTTCGCTGTGACGACTGGGGGATGTCCCATGCCGTCAACATGGCGGCGCGGAAGGTACTCGAAACCGGTTTCCCCGTGTCGGCGTCGGTGATGTTCGCATGCCCGTGGTATCAGGAAGCGGTGGAGATCCTCAAGGGCCCCACGAACGTCTCCGTCGGTGTTCACCTGACGCTCAACGCCGAGTGGAAGAACTACCGTTGGGGTCCGGTTGCGGGGGCAAGCAACGTGCCATCGCTCGTGGACAGTCTCGGTTATTTCTTTCCCACGCGGGCGCTCCTGTTTGGGAACAAACCCAGTCTGGTTGAAATCGAGAGAGAGCTGCGGGCGCAAGTGAAACGGGCGGTGGCTAGCGGACTCCGTATCGACTATGTCGATTACCATATGGGGGCGGCGGTGCAGACGCCCGAAACGCGGGCCATCGTGGAAAAGATCGCCGCCGAGTACAAACTCGGCATTTCACGGTACTTCGGCGAGAAAGATGTGCGGGGGACGTTCTATTCCGCTCCACCGGAATGGAAACTCGACACCCTCCTTGCGGCGGCGCAGTCGCTGCCTGCGGGCGGGATTCATCTTTTTGTGTTCCATGTCGGCATAGATACACCCGAGCTGAGCGCGCTGCAGGATTTCAACGAGTTCGGCCCCAAAGAAATGAGCAGACACCGGCAAGCGGAGCTGAATGCGCTCCTTTCACCAGAGTTTCAAAAACTGATTCACAAACCGGAATTCCGGCTCGTCAGCTACCGGCAGCTCATCGAGGAAATAGGTTTGAACTCGATGAAGAGGCCCGCTGAATGAGGAGGCGTCGAAATCGACGGGTTCAGCCCGTGAGATAGTACAGTTGGGAATATCTCAATTCTTGATGTTTGCTATCTCACGGGCTAAACTGCGGGACATTAATCGAGGGGCACAAAATTGCGTGCCATTCTGAGTCCGTTTTTTGGACGAACCTGCCCGCCTCATTGTACTTTAGGGCAGGCGGGGAATCGGAACAACCATGGATCAGATTCTTCGCTCCGCTCAGAATGGGAATCAAGGAAGGACGATTCGCCGCACGATTTCGGGCCCGCCTGCCATATGGAAGGTTGGGCGGACAGGCAGGGGCCTTCGCACAAATTCCAACATCAATAATTATAGAGGAGGTTCGATGGCACCAGAAATAAATGTAGGTCAGGCGGACAGGATCATCAGAATAATCCTGGGCTTGGCCTGTGTGGGATTGGTCGCTTACCATTTTTTTCGCGAGCCGGTTCTTCCGGTCTATGCGCTCATTGTGCTGGTGATCTTGATTGCGTATTTTCTGAAGACGGGCTACACGAGAGTTTGCCCGATTATGAAGGCGATGAATGTCTCGACAACGAAAAAACAGGATTAACGGAGGGGTCGGCAAAAAATAAACATGTACCATGAGGC
>JANOGR010000289.1:0-22132 GCA_031406095.1 Ignavibacteriales bacterium | reverse complement strand
CGAAGAAGCAGCGCAAGTGTTTGGTCTTTGGGAAGACCAAATCGTCGTCATGATTCATAGCGGCTCTCGAGGGTTGGGCCATCAAGTGTGCACGGACTATCTGGAGACCATGCAACGAGCGATGCCGAAATATGGAATCTCGGTAGTGGATCGTCAGCTGGCCTGCGTCCCGATCAAATCTCAGGAAGGACAGGCTTACTTGAAGGCCATGGCCGCCGCAGCAAACTATGCATTTGCCAATCGACAAATGATGAGCCATTGGACCCGCCAGGCGTTCGAAAGCATACTCGGAAAAGGACAAATGAGATTAGTGTACGATGTCTGTCATAACATTGCCAAGGAAGAAATACACAAGGTCAACGGCGGCACAAAAAGAGTGCTCGTACACCGTAAAGGAGCAACGAGGGCTTTTCCCAAGCATCGCCCCGAGATTCCAAAGGATTATTACGAAATCGGCCAACCCGTCCTGATCCCGGGCAGCATGGGAACATGCTCGTATGTACTTGTGGGGACGGAGAGGGCAATGGAGGAGACATTCGGCTCCACGTGTCATGGCGCGGGTCGGGCAAAAAGCCGCCATGCCGCAAAGAGAGAAACCACAGCCGATGAACTGATCAAGGAACTTCGGGCAAAAGGTATTCATGTCAGAGGCGCAAGCAAGAGCGGTCTGACGGAAGAAAAACCTGACGCATACAAAGATGTCAGCGCAGTTGTCGAGGTTGTACACAATGTGGGAATTGCCAAAAAAGTTGCGAAGATGATTCCCATCGGCGTTATCAAAGGCTGATTGGAACTAGGAATGATTCTTGGTATATTTAGAGAACAACAAGCTAAAGAAAGAAAGAGAAATGATGAACCTGAATGAAGAAAGTGTCCTAAAAGCTCTGAGAAATGTCCAGGATCCCGATTTACACAGGGATATCGTAACTCTCGGGTTTGTCAAGAACCTCGTTATCAAGGGCAAAGATGTGAGTTTCGACCTTGTGCTGACGACGCCGTCATGCCCTGTGAAAGACCAATTCGCTGCGGATTGCGACCAGGCCATCAAAAGCAGTATTGAAGGAGTTGGAAAAGTCGATATCCACATGACGTCGAGCGTCGTGGCTCATGTGAATACACAAAAAGAAAACATTCTGCCTGGAGTGAAGAACACAATTGCCGTCGCAAGCGGGAAGGGAGGCGTGGGCAAATCGACCGTTGCAGTGAACCTTGCGGTTTCCCTTGCGATGGATGGTGCGAAAGTGGGGTTCATTGACGCCGATGTCTACGGGCCGAGCGCGCCGCTGATGTTTGGCATCACAGAAAAACCCAAAGTGGTGAACAACAGGCTCATTCCGCTTGAAAAGTACGGCGTGAAAATAATGTCCATCGGCTTCCTCGTTGACCCGATGCAGGCCGTTATCTGGCGTGGACCGATGGCGAGCGGCGCCGTAAAGCAATTCATAGGCGATGTGAACTGGGGCGAACTTGACTACCTTGTATTCGATTTACCCCCGGGAACTGGCGATATTCAGCTCACGCTTGTTCAGACGATTCCGTTGACGGGTGCAGTGATTGTGACGACTCCGCAAGACGTCGCTCTTGCGGATGCGCGTAAAGGCCTCGTCATGTTTACGAAAGTGAATGTCCCGGTTCTTGGAATCGTGGAGAACATGAGTTACTTCATCTGTACGCATTGCGGCCAGCGCGAGAATATTTTTGACAGCGGAGGCGGGAGCAAAACATCGGTTGAAATGGGGGTTCCGTTCCTCGGTGGAATTCCCATCGATACGAAAATTAGGGTGGGGGGGGACAAGGGCAACCCCATTGTAGCCGGAGAGCCCGCCAGTGAACAGTCGAAGAGCATCAGGAATATTGCCAGAAACATGGCGGCGCAGATAAGCATCCGGAATATTGCAGTTCCACAGACTCCAAAAGTAGAAATCCTTATCGGGGCCCAATCCTGATTCTATGCTCTCGAGCCAGGATGTCGAAGAAAGCCTGAAGAAAGTCCGGCCCTACCTTGAAGTGGACGGCGGGAACGTGGAGCTTGTGAAGGTCACAGATGATGGAATTGTGGAAGTCAGACTAGTCGGATCCTGCCGCGACTGTCCCATGTCAATGATGACGCTACGGGCGGGAATTGAACGAGCTTTGATGCTTGACCACAGGGAGGTGAAAAGGGTGGAACAGGTGAAATGATTGAGTGGCAGGCACTATTCTTCTTTTCTTTTCTTCTTGAGTTCCACGTCCAGAAGCTTCCCGTCTTTCAGCTGCACAATTCTCGCCGGGTATTGCCTCACCAGATCGTAGTTGTGTGTCGCCATCAGCACTGCCGTTCCCCTCATGTTGATTTTCGTAAGAAGCTCCATGATTTCAGCTGAGGACGTCGGGTCGAGGTTTCCCGTCGGCTCGTCGGCCAAAAGGATGGCGGGCTCGTTGATGAGCGCTCGAGCCATGACGACCCGCTGTTGCTCTCCGCCCGAAAGTTCGTGCGGCATCTGATTTCGTTTGTGACTCAGTCCCACATCCGCCAACGCGTGAAGCACCTTTTTCTTCACCTCTCCCCGCCTCGCGTTGGTTACATAAAGAGCAAAAGCAACATTGTCGTAAACGTTTCGATCTTCAAGGAGCTTAAAATCCTGGAAAACCACGCCGATTCTCCGCCGTAAAAACGGGATCTCGCGATTCTTGACCGTCGCGGAATCGTACCCTGCAACTTTCACACGGCCGCTGCTCGGCTTAAGGTCGAAGTACATTAAACGCAGCAAGGAGCTCTTGCCGGCGCCGGTTTGGCCCACAAGGTACACAAACTCACTGTTCTTCAGACTGAAGGATACGCTGTCGAGTACCCTGCTTCCGTCGAACGAGACGACAACGTTGTAGAGTTCAATCATGCGTCCGCTTGCAGAACTGTACTGCCAACCTGATGGCTTCCACGATGCTGGAAATGCTGGCTTTGTTCTTTCCCGCGATATCGTAAGCCGTCCCATGATCCGGCGAAGTCCTGATGATGTTCAATCCCGCCGAGAAATTCACTGCTTTGCCGAATGAAATCAGTTTGAGCGGAATCAGGCCCTGGTCATGATACATTGCCACGACGGCATCGTATTTCTTGTAAAGTTGTTTTCCGAAAAATGCATCGGCGGGAAATGGGCCGTCGACGTTCAGGTTCTTCGATTGTAAGTGAGCAATCGAGGGAACAACGAGTTCCTGATCCTCGGAACCGATGACTCCCTTATCGCCCGCGTGGGGGTTGAGAGCAAGTACGGCGATCGATGGAGATTTCACGCCAAAGTTCCTGACAAGCGCATCGTGGATGACGAGAACCTTATCGATAATCTTTTCCTTCGAAATGTTCTCCGTCACCGACCGCACCGGGACATGTGTCGTAACGAGTCCTACCCTCATCTTGTCCGAAACGAGCATCATCGCAACTTTCTGCGATCGGCTCAGCAGAGTAACCATCTCGGTTTGGCCCGGAAAATTATAGCCTGCAAGGTTTAACGCTTCTTTCGAAATGGGTGCCGTCACCATGGCATGGGCCTTCTTCCTCAGGCACAGGTCCACGGCATGTTCGATCGCCACGCCGGCGGATTTTCCCGATGCCTTTGTGGGCTTGCCCCAATGCACATCCGCCCAGATGCCATCACCCACGTCCCAAACGGGAACAGCGGCAGCAGGCATGATGGTGAGAGCCGTTTTGGCGATTTTCGTCTTGATCCGGAGTGATTGCCTCACGTGGTCGAAGACATTCAGAGGGCCAACAAGCAGCGGCTGGCACATGGCTCTGACGGACGCGTTGCCGGCAGCCTTGAGCGCAACCTCCGGCCCGACGCCGTTGAAGTCGCCTATAGTGATCGCAACAACCGGTTTCAAAGCGTTTCTGTTTCGGTGAGGATGTAGCTTCCGTTGCGTGACGGGTCTGTAAAAATGAATTTACGCCGAATGTTCTGATAAGTCCAGACCTCCGTGGGAGTCCTGTTGGGGAGGAGACGTCGTTCCGTGGTCGTAGGAGTGCCGTACAGGACGAAGATTCGTCCCCGGTCGGTTTTGAAGCCATCGTTCTCTTTCAATGAGGAGAACCGACGAATCGACTCGTCGACCCTTCGATAGAACTCGGCCATGACCTCGTTATAAGCGGTCGTGGTATCCGGGTCACGCTTCTTCCAGAATTCCATGAACCGAAGGTATCCCCGGTAGGTCGTGAACCCGAACATCTCGTCAATTTCCTCTTCCTTTGCAATAATGCGCAAGGCCTCCACCGAAAGGTCGAACAGGGTAAGAGAAACCGGTTTCTGAGGCCAGTAGACGCGCAGGCTTCGCTTGAGCGGAATGGTAGTTTCGCCCATGTTGAATTCGATTTGCAGCTGATACAATCCTGGAAAGAGTTTTTCAAGCGGCAACGGAATGAAAAGAATGTTCCAGGCGAGAGTTGAGGGTTTCGGCTCGTACATGATTTCGTTTTCCGAAGCGGCCAACTGGGGGAATCCGCTCAGCAGGGTGTACTGAGTGCCTTCAAGTTCCACTTTTTCCTGCTGACGATCTTCAAGTCGCCCTTCAATCTTCCAGGAGACGTGCAGTCCTTCCCCGCCCGTTGGGAGATACATTTGCATCAGATATCCTCCCCGGCTTCCAAAGACGACGTCGCTTCCCCGGTTGGAGACGATGAATTTCGACAGTCCTTCCTGAACGCGCATTTCAGCGAAGAAGGGAATGGAGCCTTCCAGAGGCCTCAGAATCGGTCGCCGTGTGGTGACTTTCTGCTTGCGTTCAACAAAAGTGCGTCCTGATTCTTTGTCGTCCACTTCGAACACAATGTTCAATGTACCGTCAGGGACGTTGAACACCACGGCACCCTGGATCTCGGACGGCGGTTCGTCGGTTGAGGGGAGTGTTGCCCTGGTGAGGTTGACTGCTCGGATCTCGCGCCCCACAGAGACACCTTTTTCATTGAGGAGCTCGATCATCAGCTCCCCCCGGGCGACATATTCTTCCTGGGTCGCATTCTTCGGGTTCTTGACGAAGACGAAAAAGTTTTTGTTGATTCGATAGTGAAATGCCACATATGCTTTGGATGTATCTTCGCCAAACATGGGGACAGCTTCGAAAGCGATATTCCTGTCCTTTGGGGCAGGTTCCCCTGCATTCGGGGGGTCCTGTGAATGGACAGCTTGGGCGAAAAACGCCAGCAGAAAGAGAAAGCCTTTAGTCGAAGTGAACGTCATGGAGAATCGTTGCATTTTGAGGACCGATGATTTTTCCAGGGTTGAAGATGTTTTGCGGGTCGAAGGCTTCCTTGACTGACTTGAAGAGTTCATAAACTTCGTGTCCATACTGCCTTTCCAGGAAGGGCGTACGGACGAAGCCGTCTCCGTGTTCTCCGGAGAGAGTCCCTCCAAGAGAGATTGCCAGATCGCTCACTTCAGATGCTACCCGGTCGATTTTGCTGAAATGGTCGGGGTTCTTCAAGTCCACGAATGTCCCGCAATGAATGTTTCCAGTACCCGCGTGGCCGTATGCAGAGAATTCAATCCCGTTTCGTTTGAGGATGGCCGCAAGGCCTGATAAGTACGCCGGCATGTTCACGAGAGGGACGGCAACATCTTCGATGAAACTTGATTTTCCGAAAGAATCGTCGAGGTTTATTTTCTTGCTCACGGCTTCCCGGAAGTTCCGTAGGGCTTGTTGCTCTTGGTCTTTCTCAAGAATCGAGAATTCCAGTGGGTTGCAAGATTTCACTAACGACCGCAGGCTCGATACTTTCGAACGAAGCTCTTCAGTCGACTCACCTTCGTACTCGAAGTATAAAACAGCTACAGAATCCTGAAGAATGAGCCTCTCTGTTGCTTCTGAAAATCCACGGCCATGCGAAACATACGTATGATCCATGATCTCAATGGCCGTAGGATCGGTGGTGAGAGCTATGAGAGTAGCCTCGACAGCGGATTCATAACTGGAAAATGAGGCTACAGCGCCAATACGGGATTTGGGCGGAACGGCAAGCCGGAGCGTTGCTTCAACAACGATCGCAAGGGTCCCTTCAGACCCGACAATGATTTTTCGCAAATCCAGTTCGTCGGAGACAATGGCGTCCCTCAGATTGTAGCCGGAAGAGTTTTTGGCCACTTTCGGAAATGCTTTCAGGATTTCGGCCCTGTTGGGAATCAGAGTTTCCCTGAGCCGAGTGCGAATATTTTCCAGGGAAGGGCTTTCCTCCTTGTGATTGCCTGACGGAGCTGTGATTCTCGCAAGATCTCCGTTGGAAAGAACGACGGTCAAAGATTCAACATGATCCTTCATGGAGCCATATTTGACCCCGTGAGGGCCTGCTGCGTTTGTCGAAATCATGCCGCCAATGGAGCACAGACGGCCGCTCACCGGGTCGATGGGAAAGAACCTGTTGTAAGGAACCAATCGGTCGTTGAGGTCATTCAAAACGACCCCCGGCTCAACATCGACACTGGATGGGTTAATCTCCCGTATTCGCTTCATATGCTGGGTGAAATCCAGCACAATTCCCATGCCAACAGCCTGGCCGGCTAATCCCGTTCCAGCGCCACGTGCTATAACGGCTATATTCTCCCGGAAGCAGAACTGTATGACTTTTTGAACATCAGCCTCGTCTTTTGGAAACACTACGCCGATGGGTTGGATCTTATACCAGGATGACGCGACACTGTATTTTTCGCGGGTTTCTGAATCGAATAAACAATCTCCCCGAAGGAGAGATCGCAGTTCAGACTCGACGGTCTTGAACGCAGTGCTCATTGGATGAAAAATAGGAAGAATGGGAGGGAAAGGCAAGGAAAGGACAAAAGCCGTATTGTCTTAATTTGTTTGGCCCGTATGCGGTGTCAGGAGTTTCTTGCCCGCCGATCTTAATGGCGGGCCTCCTGACACAGGCAGCGTTTCGGTCAGGACGAAAGTCCTGACCGCACCAAAATAAGACACCACCAAAAAAGCCACGCTTGGGAAGCCGACCGTGCGGGACTCTGCGGAGCTTCCGCTCATTTCCAGTTGCGCAAAAATTCAGTGAGCAAGCGAACGCCAACCCCCGAACCTCCTTTGGGTATATAATCCTGTGATTCCTCGAGAATAGCGGTTCCTGCGATGTCAAGATGTGCCCACTTGTAATCTCCAATAAATTTTTTGAGAAACCAGGCTGCTGTGATGGAACCGGCCCAACGTCCGCCAACGTTTTTCACATCGGCAACGTCGCTCTTGATGAGCTTCTCGTACTCGTCGAACATCGGCAAACGCCAGACACGTTCGTAGGTTTTTTCACCGGCTGTTTTGAGTTTTCGCATGAGTTCGTCGTCGTTTCCCATCATGCCAGTTGCAAAGTGTCCAAGCGCGACGACGACGGCGCCGGTCAGCGTGGCGAGATCGATCACCGCTGAGGGCTTGTATTTTGCCGCATACGCAAGGGCGTCGGCAAGAATAAGGCGGCCCTCCGCATCAGTATTGTCCACTTCGGATGTCTTGCCGTTGAAATGTCGCAGGATATCCCCGGGCCGCATCGAGCTTCCGCTCGGCATGTTTTCGACGGCGGGAATGAGCCCGATGATATGCACAGGAAGCTTCAGTCGGGAAACAGCTTCAAAAGTGCCGATCACTGCGGCCGCGCCGGACATATCCATTTTCATTTCAGCCATGCTGGCCGAAGGCTTGATGGAAATCCCGCCCGTATCGAATGTGACGCCTTTGCCGACAAGAACCACAGGTCGTTTGGAAGCGGATCCATACTCAAGGATGACAAACCTCGGCGGCCGAATACTTCCCTGACAAACCCCGATGATTCCGCCCATCCCGAGGTTTCGAATCTCCTTCTCAGCAAGCACGGTGGCTTTGTAACCGCATCGTTTTGCCGACTCCTGCGCGGCCTTGGCAAGAGTTTCGGGATAGATTTCGTTTCCGGGCGCATTTGAAAGATCGCGGGCAAGGTAGGCAGCCTCACAAATGACTTGTGCATATTTCAAAGCATTTTTGAATGCGGTCGTAATTTTTGGCTGGTCAGAACCGACAATGATTTCTTCAACTTTGGCATCGTCGTCTTTTTCTTTCGAAATATACTTGTCAAACTTATAGAGAGCCAAAAAGGCGCCTTCTGCAAAGGCAACAATGGATTCCGGCGGTATTTCCGAAAGGGTGGGCATGAAGAGGCCGAGTGTTCTGGCTTTCAAAGAGCGTGCTCGTTTTGCAGCTGTGGCAGCTGCTCTGCGATAGCGTTCAAGGTTGACGGACTTCTTTTCCCCGAGTCCCACTAGCAAAAGGCGATTCGTTTTTCCATCCCTGTCGAAATACAAGAGTGCTGATTCGTCCTTTTTTCCTTTGAAATCTCCCATCTTGAAAACGTGACCAGTCTGAACCTGTTGTTCAATCGTCTTTGCCTCTTTCGCGAAGATGGTTTTATCCTGATGAAGGAAAACGGCGACGACATCGGCTGAGAATCGATTCAAAGAGACTTTTTGCGAGGAGAGGTTCATGAGTCACCTTATCGAGTGTATTCTCGTGAGCGTTCGACAACCATTGGAAGAACATCGTTGAGTCGGGCATTGGCCATGCGTGCCCCTGCGGCGTTCTTGTGCCCGTTCCCACCGAACTCTTTTGCCAGCTCGTTGATGGAAATATCGCCTTTGGACCGAAAATTTATTTTGATTCCGTCCGCCAATTCAGTGAACATCATGCCGATTTGCACATTATCGATACCCAACGTGTATGGGACGAACGCGTCGGTATCGACTTCTGAGGTTCCCGTCTCGTTCATCATTTGCCGGGTTACCGTCAAATAAGTGACCCTTCCTTCGTGTGCGATTTGGAGACTCGCAAGCGCTTTCGCCAGCAGCCTGAGACGGGAAACAGACCCTCGTTCGTAAACTCGTTCGTAGATCTCGACTGGATCAGCTCCCTGGTCAATTAGGTGGGCTATCATTCTGTGCACTTCCGAATCGGTCTTTGCGTATCTGAATGACCCTGTGTCGGTCATAATGGCTGTGTACAGACATGTGGCGACTTCCTTGGTGATGGCGTCGCGGTCCAATTGAAGCAACAGCTTATACAAAATCTCACCTGTTGCCGTGGATGGCTCATCGATGATGTACAGGTCCGCAAATTCAGCAGGGTCAAGATGATGGTCGATGCAGACTTTATAGGCCTTCGACTGAACGACGTAGTCCTTCATGCTGACCAACCTATCGGGATGGTTGGCGTCCAACACAATGACCACGGCAGCTTCCTTGACAATCGATTCGTGCTTTCGGGCATCAAACCGGACTATTTCCTGCTTTGAGTCGAGAAACGCGTAGTTCGGCGGGGTGGAGCTGTGGTTCACAATCCAGACTTTTTTTCCTTTCGCCCGCAGATAGGACGAGAGCGCCAGTTCGGACCCAATCCCGTCTCCATCTGGATTCACATGAGTCGTGATCAAGAAGCTCTCATGGTTTTCAACCGCGCTTCGGAATTGGTCGAACGCTGCAGTCAAATCAGGATCCCCCGAACGACAATAAAAAAGGTGTGACCGACGAATCAGCCACACCCTTGTCAAAATTTTTTCGCATTAGTTAATAACCCAGGTTTCTCCGGAGTTCAACAGTTTTGTCATGTCCCCTTCGCCGCGTTTCTCTTTGGCAAAGGTGATTTGCCGTGCCATCTCTGCTTCATACGTTGGACGTTGAATCGCCAGGAAGATGCCGACGGGACGCGGGAGGTTTGGCTTGTACGTCATATCGGCTAGAATGAACGACAAGGTTGTGTCCTTTTCATTATGGACAAGGAGATCATTCGCAGACCATTTTCCATCTTTTAATGAAACGACCTCGGGTGTAAACCCGTTAAGTCGAATGCCTTTTTCGCGTTCCTTGCCAAATACCAGCGGTTTTCCGTGTTCGAGGAAGACGACGCTTTCATCCTTCGTATCTTTCTCGGTGAACGGAAAAAAGGCTCCGTCGTTGAAAACATTACAGTTTTGGTAGACTTCGACAAAGGAAGTACCTTTATGCTCGGCAGCGCGTTTCAACGTGGCCTGCATGTGCTTGGGGTCCCGGTCCAAAGTCCGGGCGACGAACGTGGAACTCGCTCCAAGAGCGAGAGCAGCCGGGTTGAATGGATAGTCGATCGAGCCATACGGTGTCGATTTCGTGATCTTTCCCATTTCGGACGTGGGAGAATATTGGCCCTTCGTCAACCCGTAAATCTGGTTGTTGAAAAGAAGCACCTTGATGTCAAGATTGCGGCGCAGCAAATGGATGAGATGGTTTCCGCCAATACTCATGCCATCCCCGTCGCCTGTTACGACCCACACGGAGAGGTCGGGCCGGGCCATTTTGATCCCAGAAGCGATTGCCGTCGCCCGTCCGTGAATACTGTGGAACCCGTATGTGTTCATGTAGTAAGGAAAACGGCTCGAGCACCCGATTCCCGAAACAAAAACCAGTTTGTGCTTTGCTATTCCCAGGTCGGGCATGATTCGCTGCGTCTGGGCCAGAATGGAGTAATCTCCGCAGCCCGGGCACCAGCGCACATCCTGATCGCTTTGGAAATCCTTCGCGCCGTATTTCGGCTGTTCGGCAATCTTCGTTTTTTCCATCGTCTCTTCAACAAGAGTACTCATGATGCCCCTTTCAGGATTTCAACGATCTTGTTTTCAATTTCAGACGCTTTGAAAGGCAACCCCTGGATCTTATTCATGCTCAACGCAGGCACGAGGTATTTTGCGCGAAGAACCTTGACAAGTTGACCGAGGTTCATTTCAGGCACCAGGACGTGTTTGAAGTTGTAGAGAATCTCGCCGACATTCTTGGGCAAAGGGTTCAAGTGTTTCAGATGGAGATGAGAAACCAACTTCTTATCCTGTCTGAGTCGGGTCACTGCCGTTCTGATAGCGCCGTACGTGCTGCCCCATCCGACAACGAGCAAGTCGCCCTTCTCGTCGCCCTCAACTTCAGCGAGAGGAATGTCATTGGCGATGCGCTCGACTTTCTCAGTCCTGAGTTTCACCATGAATTCATGGTTCTGTGGCTCATAGTTTACGTTTCCGGTCAGATGCTGTTTTTCAAGGCCGCCGATGCGATGTTCGAGCCCCGGTGTTCCGGGAATTGCCCAGGGACGCGAGAGAGTTGCTTCATCCCTCAAATAGGGAAGGAATCCGTCCTTCTCCGTCCGGAACGTGGGCGAGATATCAGGAAGCTTGCTAAAATCCGGAATCAGCCAGGGTTCAGAACCGTTGCCGAGATATCCATCAGACAAGAAAAAAACTGGGGTCATGTATTTCAGTGCTATGCGGCATGCCTCGAACACCATACTGAAACATTCAGCAGGTGTTGATGCCGCTACGATGGGAATAGAAGCCTCTCCGTTCCTGCCATACAGAGCTTGCAAAAGGTCAGCCTGTTCGGTTTTGGTTGGCAAACCGGTGCTTGGGCCGCCTCTTTGCACATTGACAACAAGAAGCGGTAGTTCAACCATGACGGCGAGTCCAAGTGCTTCGGTCTTGAGAGCAACGCCGGGCCCACTTGTCGTCGTGCAGCCGAGGGCTCCAGCAAATGACGCTCCGAGTGCCGACGTGACACCGGCTATTTCGTCCTCCGCCTGGAAGGTCTTCACGCCGAAATGCTTGTACATCGAAAGCTCGTGGAGAATGTCGCTGGCGGGTGTAATCGGGTAGCTTCCCAGGAACAGTTCGAGCCGTGCTTTCTTTGCGGCTGCCATCATGCCCCAAGCGGTGGCCTGGTTTCCTGTGATATTCCGATATTTTCCCTGAGGAAGCTTGGCACGAGCGACTTCGTATCTGACTTTGAAAATCTCTGTGGTTTCACCATAGTTCCATCCCGCCTTTAATACGCGGAGGTTCGCCTCTTTGATTTCCGGCTTGCTGGCGAATTTGCTTGAAATCCAATCGATGGTCGATTCCATCGGACGGTTGTACATCCAATACATCATTCCCAATGCAAAGAAGTTTTTCGATCGGTCAACCAGTTTGCTTGAGAGGCCCAGGTCCTGGAGAGCGAGAGCCGTAAGCTTTGTGATATCGACCTCGAACACCTGATACTTTGAAATTGAACCATCCTTGAGAGGATTGGAAGCGTACCCGGCAAGCTTCAAGTTTCTGTCATTAAAGCCTTCCGTATTGACGATGATGGCACCACCGTCGACCAGGCCGCCAACGTTCACCTTCAATGCAGCGGCATTCATTGCAACGAGAACGTCGCATTGATCCCCCGGCGTGTTAATCTCTGTGCTGCCAAAATGAATTTGGAAACCGCTGACCCCAAAGAGGGTTCCGGCGGGGGCGCGAATTTCCGCGGGATAATCCGGAAGAGTGCTCAGGTCGTTTCCGAGCATGGCTGTGGTATTGGTAAACTGCGTTCCCGTCAGTTGCATTCCATCTCCGGAATCACCGGCAAACCGGATGGTAACTTCTTCTAGGCTTTGAGTGGGTTTTTCAGGCATGGTTGACTATTGATGAGGGGAGAACAATCGATGAAATCGTCGTTTTTGTATGGTTTCAATTTAGCTAATTTTTGAAGCAAAAGTCAAGAAAACGAAACGTAGTTCCCAGAGTGCATAAAAAAAAGGCATCGAATTGGTCGATGCCTTCTTTGGGAGAAAAACAAGGTCACGTCATTCGCGAACGACCCAGATTTTTAGCTTGGATGTAACGCTGCCCGGTAATTTGAAGTTCACGTCGTACACTCCGAGCGCTTTGATGGAATCATCAAGCTCAATCTGCCGCTTATCAAGTGTGAAGCCATTTTCCTTGACCGCGTCGGCAATCATCTGAGAAGTAACGGAGCCGAACAGTTTGTCGTCTTCACCGACCTTCATTTTCAAAGTGAGGGACAGTTTTTCAAGTTGGCCGGCCAGCACCTCAGATGATTTCTTCTCTTTATCGAGCTTCTTCGCCTGTTGCTTCTTTTCCTCTTCGAGCATTTTTACTGAGCTGGGAGTGGCTTCGTACGCGATATTGCGGGGAATGAGATAATTGCGGGCGTGGCCGTCTTTGACCTCGACGACCTGTCCCATGGTTCCGAGTTTTTCAAAATTCTGTCTCAAGATTATTTTCATGATGCTCTCCTGGTTAACTCACAGCGTCAGACACAAAGGGGAGAAGCGCAAGGTGCCGGGCTCGTTTGAGCGCAAGCACGAGCTGGCGCTGGTGCCTTGAACATGTTCCGGTGATGCGCTTCGGGATGATCCTGCCTTGCTCTGAGATAAAACGCTGTATGCGTTTTTCATTCTTGTAATCAACAAACGTTTCCTTGTTATCGCAGAAGCGGCAGGTTCTTTTTTTCCTTTGCTGCTGGGCTCCTCGGGAGGTTTGCTGTGTCCGGGGCGTAAACTTCCTCATGGTTGCACCTGCTTATTCGTAGTTGAGGGGGATGCTTTTTGTTCAGGGACTGGTGGAACTGAGAAGTCACGCCGCGGAAAGCGCCCTGTTTCAGGCGAGGTCGTCTCGGTGGCTTGCTTCGCAAGATCGCTGGGGGCCAAACGGGCCTTCAACGCAATCTTGTCCAGCACGAGTGTAAGGTACCTCAGGATGTTCTCGTCCAGTTCGTAGTGACGCTCGAGCTTTCCCACGACATCGCCAGGAGCCGAGAACTCCGCAACGACATAAAACCCGTTGTTTTTCTTTCTCAGGGGATAGGCGAATCGTTTTCGACCCCATTTGAAAAGGTCGCGGATTTCCCCCCCGTTCTTTGTCACGATTTCTTTCGCCTTTTCGATGACCCCGTCGATCTGGGCATCATCGAGACTGGCGTTGACGATAAACGTCGTCTCGTAAATCTTTTTCTTGAGTTCCATGAATTTACTCTCCCTTTGGACGTTGAGTTTCTTCGGCCCCGGATCATTGTCTGGAGCAGGGTTTTGGTTTGGTGAAAAAACTACTCGTTCAATCTGTTGTACACGCTCATCGTTTTGTCGACGCCGTGTTCTACAAAACTCTTACATGCTTCTTCCGCCTTCTCTCTCATCATGTTGACGAGCGGAAGCTCGATGTTGGAAAACTGGTCGAGAACAAAGTCCTTCATAAAAGATTTATCCTTCGGGATTGTTTCGCCGCCAATACCGCACCTCAGACGTGGAAACTCATCCGTTTGGAGCTGGTAAATAATCGAGGCGAGGCCGTTATGCCCGCCATCGCTCCCGCCGGGCCGCAAACGCAACGTTCCTAACGGAAGCTGGAAATCATCGCACACGATGAGAAGCTGGTTAAGAGGGACGGTAAACCGCTCGATAATGTCCGCCACCGCCTCGCCGCTGTTGTTCATGTATGTCAGCGGCTTTGCCACACCGATTTCATTTTTTTTGAAAGAACCGATTGCGAACAGGTAACCGCCCTTGCCTTCTTTAAACCTCATTCCAACATCCTGAGCGAACCTGTCTGCAACATCGAAGCCCAGATTGTGGCGTGTGTTTGCGTAATCGTCGCCCGGATTTCCCAGTCCTACGATAAAGAGCATTCAAACTCGAAATCCCTGTTCCAAAAAATTACTTTTTCTCTGCAGCTTTCTTATCAGCTGGAGGTTTTTTCTCGGGGGCAGCCTTCTTTTCAGGAGACTTCTCCGCAGAAGCCTTCTCCGCACCTTTTTCCGCGCCCTCCTTGGTTGCTTCTTCTCCCTCTTCCAGCTTCTTGCCCCTGGCAATGACTTCAGGCTCAGTCGGTGCAACGGCAGCCTCAGCTGCTGCGACTTCAGGAGCCTTTTCAATGGTCGGAGGTACAACCGCTACTACCGTACTGTTTTCATTCTCCAGAATTTTCACATTGGGGAGGATAATGTCCTTGACGTGGATGGACCTGTTGATTTCGAGCGTGGTGACATCCAGTTCCACATGATCCGGAATGTTCTTGGGCAAACATGAGACCTTCACTCTGTGCAATATTTGTTGGAGAATTCCGCCGTCCTTAACCCCCTTCGGTACCCCTTTCACTTGGACAGGCACCTCGATCGTGACCTCTTCATTTTCATTCAAGCCAAACAGATCAAAGTGAACGGGTTTCTCTGTCACGGGATCAAGCTGAACATCGCGCAAGATGCACGTATGCGATGATCCGTCATCGAGCTTCAAGCTGATAACATGCGTCGCCGCTGTTCTGTAAAGCGGCTGCAAGGACAACTCCAGCATCGTCACAGGGATGTTTTTTTGTCCGTGTCCGTAGTAAATGCCCGGCACACTGCCTTTGGTGCGAAGAGTCTTTGCTCTCTTGCCGATTTCTTTTCGGATGGTCGCATTGATTGTTATTTCTGACATGGCACTTCTCCTGGCTTCAGTATTTATCTTTATCTACGTCAAACAAGGAACTGATCGACTCATTTCGATGCGTGCGATTAATAGCCTCGGCAAAGAGTTTGGCGGTCGATCGTACTTCGATCTTCGCTGCTTTTTCCTTCAGCGGAAGCGTATCAGTAACAACGAGCGAGTGAATGGGGGCTTTATTGATTCGTTCATAGGCTTTTCCCGAAAGAACCGGGTGGGTGCATGCCCCATACACTTCCTTCGCTCCGCCGGCTTTCAGGGCTTTTACGGCGTTCACAAATGTTCCTGCAGTGTCGATCAAATCGTCGACGATCAATATGTTTTTGCCCTCGACGTTGCCAATAATGTTCAATACCTCTGCTTTGTTCGCTTTTGGCCGGCGCTTGTCAATGAGAATCAGGTCAGCCTCTAGACGTTTGGCATAGGACCGCGCCATCTTGATTCCCCCAACGTCCGGGGATGCAACGGCGAGTTTTGGGATTTTCTTTTTGCGAAAATGGTCCACGAGCACAGCCGATGAATACAAGTGGTCGAGGGGAATATCAAAAAACCCCTGGATCTGCGGAGCATGTAAATCCATTGTAATCACCCGGTCCGCACCCGTTTCGGCAATCAGATTGGCAACCAGCTTTGCCGTAATCGCAACCCTGGGCTGGTCTTTTCTATCTTGCCTGGCATACCCGAAATATGGTATCACTGCCGTCACTCGCTTTGCCGACGCTCGTATGGCCGCGTCGATCAAAATCAGCAACTCCATCAGATTGTCGGCCGGGGGCTGCGTTGACTGAATGATGAAGACATCATTGCCGCGAATATTGTCGCTATACTTGACCCAAATCTCCCCATCGCTGAAATTCTGTATGTCCACATGCCCGAGAGGAAGCCCGGCTTCTTTGCTTATTCTTTCGGCCAGCGGACGGTTTGCTCGTCCTGAGAAAATCTTCAGTTCACTCATTCATTCTTTCAGGATGAGAGAATTCAGCGAAAAAACTGCTGGGGTGCCAGGATTCGAACCTGGGAATATCGGCTCCAAAGGCCGGTGCCTTACCACTTGGCTACACCCCAATGAGTTCTTTGAATCTGGTCGATCCAGGTGCACAAAAAAAAGCCCAATTCCAAAAGAATTGGGCACAAAATATAGCCAAAAAATCCCCGTGAGTCAACGATTTTATGAATCAATACTCATGGCTCGGGCAAATACATGACTGCATTCAGGAGCATCCTGTTCAATCCCAGCCAAAACATTCGAAAGCTCACATCCTCGGCAAACAAGACGATGTGACCCCTTCCCGAGCGAAAATCCTGGATGTAGCTCGTTTCAGCCGTCCTCTTAGCTCGTTCAGGAAAGGCATAGCCGCTCACTTCAGTCGTGTCCTTGCTGAAACGGGCGACGGTGTGGCCGGCGTCGCTCAGTTCAATGGGTATGGAATTGCGTTTGAAAACGTAGACCTGGGGGGGCATGGAGAATCCAATGGGGTGCGTCGTATCAATCACGGCCCGAAAGATTGCACCAGCAATGGTCGAGAGTCGGCTGGATTCCTCTTTCTCAAATAGAGTTTGTTTCATTGAAAGTTCTCGTTTTGCCTTCTCTTGGTCCTTTTCTTCTTTCGTCTTGTCATCCTCGCGTTTTTCATTCTGAAGAATAGCGCTCGTCAAACCTGAGCGATTCTTTGTGAGGAAACGAGCTCCCTCCTCAATGCCGATCAAGTTCCCCCCCTGTTGTACCCAGCGCTTCAACAGGTCAATGGAAGTGCTGTCGATGGTCGGACGCAAATCACCGGAATTGGGGATGATGATAACATCGTATTTTTGCAGATCCACCCGCCGAATGTCTGTGCCTCTCAGCGCTGTGAAGGGAATCTCGTAAACACGTTCAAACAGATACCAGAGTTCACCATAGTCATTCGCGGAGACCGGGGTATCTGTCAAAATGGCTATCCGTGATTTTTTCAGCGGTCTGACACGGTTCGAACCGAGTGAAATTCCCTTTTCGGACAATCCGGTGTTGGTGCTATACACGTCAAAAGCATGCTGTGAACTCAAACGCTGGATATCGGTGTGCAACGAGTCACTGTTCTGGCTCACAAAAACCACAACCGTTCCGGGCTGAAAAGCCTTGCGTCCCGTTTCAAACCCGCGAGTTGCAAAATGGAGAGTGTAGTTCTTTTCGAGAAGGTTCCTCACGAGTTTGTAAGAATCACTTTGGTCCATCGGAATCAGGTACGCGAATTGAGCCCGCCCACCAATGACTGAACCTGACTTCCGGCCCGGTTCCGCAATGAGTTTGGCCGCTGAAGGCAATGGTGCATCAGTTGTGTATGCGTTGAGGCCGAAAGCGATGGGAAGCGACCATGCTGAGACATCGTAGAAAAAAGTGTCTTTCACCGAAGCCTGGGGCTCGATAAGCGCACGGACCAACCGGCTCTGCGGTTGCTGCATTGAAACAACGAAGGTGCCTTTTGGAAAGAGCTCCCGGGAAGAGCGTTTCGTATAGAACTGTTGGGCGTCAAATTGAACAGCTTCTTGAATTTGGTGGACTTCAATTCCTTGCTTCAGAAGCAAAGAGATCAACTGTGCTGCTCTTCCGGGTTCCCGTCCTTCCGGAATGATGTAACCTTTGAGTCTGCCAGAATTTTCAAAACCAGTCTGCCAGAATTTGTAGAAATCCTGCAGGCGGTCTCTTCTGTTTTTCATCGCAGTCTCAAGAGTCGCGATTCCTGTGATGAAATGATTGCGTGCCCGATCGCGTAACGTGAGAATATTTCCATTTGCCTTTTGAATCGAACGTCCTGCACCCCCAGCTTGTTCGTAGGTCATACCGATGGCCCCGTTGAACGTAGGCCAGGAATCTCCATAGCTGGGGAGGAACATATCGAACACTTCACCGACAAAGTACGGTATTCCGAGTTTGTCAAAAGCTTCCGCATTCCCTTTGCCGAAGATCTCGCCCCACTTACGGATTTCGGGCGGAAGGGCTTCGTGAAACGGTGGAGCCGCGGGGAAGAAAAAATACGAGCTGTTGAAACCCATTTCATGGAAGTCCACATGCACCTGGGGCATCCAGTCCCTGTAGATCTTGATTCGGTACTGGGTTTCCTGCTGGGTTTGCCAAGCCCAGTCTCTGTTAAGGTCGAAATAATAGTGATTGGTGCGCCCGCCCGGCCACGGTTCTCGATGTTCATAAGTCTCGGGGTCGGTGTTGGGAGAAATTGATGCGGCGCTGTTAACCCAACGGACATAGCGTTCACGGCCGTCCGGGTTTTGAGATGGGTCAATGATAATGATGACGTTTTCCAGGATCGATTGAGTGCGGGCATCGGTGCCCGCGCAAAGCTGGTATGCCGTCGCCATGGCGGCTTCGGGAGATGAGGACTCGTTGCCGTGAACTCCATAAGACAGCCAAACGATGACCGGATTTTTTTCAATAATTTGACCGGCTTCAGTCGGTTTCACCATCCTCGGATCGGTCAGTTTCAGATTTGATGAGCGAATCCCTTCCATCTGAGCCAGATTTGTCGGTGAACTAATAACGAGCAACTGGAGCGGCCTATGCTCATACGTCTCTCCATAGATGACACGCTTAACCCTGTCGCTTGAGGCCGAAAGTTTCTCCATGTATCGTTCGAGGTTTCTGTAATCAGTAAATCTGTCGCCGATCTGATAACCGAGAATCGACGAAGGCGATGGGACGGACGGGTTCACGGCACCGACAGGATAAAAGGGGACTTGACGGCCAAAGGCTGAGTTGAGGATGAGCATCGAGAGTGCAACGAATCGTTTCATGTCTTCTCCAAAAAATTTGAGGAAAGTTACGGGAATTTGTGAGAGAATCAAGGAAGGAGGTGCTCGATGGTAGTGTCTTAATTTGGTGCGGTCAGGACTTTTTTATCCGCCGTGTTTTTGGCGGACGTCCTGACCGAAACGCTGCCTGTGTCAGGAGGCCCGCCATTAAGATCGGCGGGCAAGAAACTCCGGACACCGCTTACGGGCCAAACAAGTTAAGACACTACGTGCTCGATCGCTCACTTGCTTTTCATGCGCCGAGGTAGTACGTTTTTTGTTCGAGCGTTCCACTCAAAGGACTTTATGTGACTCAGCCGGTCAAAATTCTTCTTGTGGATGACGAAGTTACGGGCCGTGAGGTTTTAAGCCTTGCGCTTCAGGAGCGGGGGTTCCACACCTCTCAGGCCGACGACGGTCAAATTGCCCTGGAGGCCCTCGAAAGCGTTAAATTCGATGTTGTGATTTCCGATGTGCTCATGCCTCGTATGGACGGTTACAGGCTGTGTTACGAAGTACGCAAAAGCGAGAGATGGAAAGGCCTTCCTTTCATCATCTACACCGGAACATATATAGCACCCGAAGATGAAAGACTCGGGATGGAGTTCGGTGCGAACAAATATCTTCGAAAGACCGGTTCTGTTGACGAGGTTGTGCAGGCCGTGCAAGAGGTGCTCAGTTCCGATGGCAAGAACCCGACGCCTGAAAAGCTGGGTGAACTCGATGTCATGAAGGTGTATAGCGAACGGCTGGTGAAGAAACTGGAAGAGAAGAACATCGAACTGGAGAATGCGCACGCGAGACTCCTGCATTCAAACCGTGAGCTCACAAAACTCACTGAAGAACTCAAGAATAGCGAGGAGCGGCTCAAAGCAATAATTGACAACGAACCGGAATGTATCAAATTAACGAGTCCCGGCGGAGTATTGCTGGACATGAACCCTGCCGGGCTCCTCATGGTGGAAGCGGAATCGCTCGAACAGGTGGCTGGTCGCAATATCGTCGATCTCGTTGAGGTGCACGACAGAAAAAAGTATGTGGATTTTCATCAATCGATCTGCAAGGGGGAGAGCGGCATTCTCGAGTTTCGCCTTGTCGGTCTGAGGGGAACATTGCGTTGGATGGAAACCCATTCAGTTCCGTTACGCAACAACGCAGGTGAGGTTATTTCCGTTTTGAGTGTCACGAGGGATATCTCAGAAAAGCGACTTTCCGACCAGAAATTCAAAGAGCTTGCTCAGCGTATCATCGAAACACAGGAGTTGGAGAGGAAACGCATTTCGAGAGAATTACACGACAGCGTTGGCCAGATGCTTTCCTCTGTCAAGTTCCGCATTCAGTCGGCGGGCGAGAAGATCCAATCGCAAAAAAGCAAGATTTGGAAAGATCTGTCGGGCGCATGGACTTTGCTGGAGCAATCGATCCATGAAATACGAAGAATCGCGCATAACTTGCGTCCAAGCATTCTGGACGACCTCGGCCTGATAGCGGCCGTGAGAAGCATGTGCGATGAATTCCGGGAACGCACGAGCATCACGGTCAATTTGCGCAGCTCCAGGTTTTCAAGTCGCCTGCCACCCGAAGTCGAACTGTCTTTGTTTCGAATCATCCAGGAAGTTCTCAATAACGTAGAGCAACACTCGAAGGCGACAAAGCTGGCTCTCCAGATTCAGCAAAAAAACTCACATCTCCTCGTAAGGATCAAGGACAATGGAAAAGGATTCGACCCTCTCGGGGTCCAAAAACAGCGGTCACGAGCCCGCGGCTACGGATTGGATGGCATCCGGGAGCGAGTGGCGACGATCGGCGGACACCTGGAGCTGCAATCTGAACTAAACAAGGGCGTTGAGATACAGATCAAGATACCGCTGGAAAAAGAGGCATCTCAATGACTGTTTCCTTGATGAAACGTCCCGTAGTTAGACGAATCAGAATTCTTCTCGTTGACGATCACCCGATTGTACTATCGGGTTTGCGGAATTCTCTTTCCTCTCAAAGCCGCTTTGAGGTTGTCGGTGAGGCGACAAACGCAACTCAAGCAATTCATCTTGCAAAAGAGCGGAAGCCGGATATTATCCTGATGGATATTAGCATGCCGGGGATGAATGGTTTGGAGGCGACAAGAATTCTTCGTAAAGAGGCCCGCGATGCGAAAGTCATCATCCTGACGATGCATAACAACAAGGAATACATCCTTGAAATCATAAGAGCCGGGGCGTGGGCTTATATTCTCAAAGACACTTCCCCGGCCGAGCTTTCACGCGCCATAGAAAGGGTGCATGCGGGAGAAACATTTTTCAGCTCCTCGGTTTCACAAATCTTCGTTGACCAATACGTCAAGAAGCCCGACATTCAGGAAAGTCCCGAAACAAGGTCGCTCACTTCTCAAGAGGCGCGGATCATTTCTCTTATCGGATCCGGAATGGGTCGCAGGGAAATTGCTCAGACGATGCATCTGAGTGTCCGGACGGTCGATGCTCATCGATCCAGTATGATGAAAAAGCTTCGGTTGCGAACAGTGGCCGACATCGTTCGATATGCCATAAAAGAAGGTTTTGCTGACGTGCGATAACAGTGCGACCAGAGTCACACGTTTCATTTTCATAACAGAACCATCTATATAACTCAGCATAATGCTCTGTTCTGGAACACAGCTAAGAAAAACAGTTGTCAGTCCCGTAGGGACGGCACACGAATACAATAAAAAATGTGTCTTTGAGCAAATCACAGATTGATGTAGCTCCTACGGAGCTCGATCGCAAGTGCGTAAAATCGTTAGAAATATGCCGCTCCTAACGGAGCTTAAGGTTTTTGACGCCAGTCCCATAGGGACGTTATGTTTCTAAAACAACTAATCTCTTTAAAGGGAGCTCCGTCAGGAGCGTCATGAAATTCCAGATCGAATACAATGAAAAATGTGTCTTTGAGCAAATCACAGATTGACATGTCGCTCCTACGGAGCTCGATCGCAAGTGCATAAAATCGTTAGAAATATGCCGCTCCTAACGGAGCTTTAGGTTTTTGACGCCAGTCCCGTAGGGACGTTATGTTTCTAAAACAACTAATCTCTTTAAAGGGAGCTCCGTCAGGAGCGTCATGAAATTCCAGATCGAAT
>JANOGR010000053.1:0-4674 GCA_031406095.1 Ignavibacteriales bacterium | reverse complement strand
GTTGATCCTCAAGGTCGCGCCCCCAACGCTCGATGAGCTCCGTTCGTTTGAAAAGGACCAGGTGTTGTTTTCGTTTCTGCATCTTGCCGTGTCGCAGGAAAAGCTCATCAAGGAGCTCCTGACAAAGGACATCATTGCCGTGAGTTACGAGCTCATCGAAAACTCGAGGGGCGAGCTTTCCATTCTCCAGGTTATGAGTGAGATCGCCGGACAACTTTCGATGCAGGTTGCGGCGCACTATCTTCAGGGGCAGCAAGGCGGTAGGGGAATCTTGCTGGGAAGTCTTCCCGGAATACCGCCAGCTTCCGTCGTCGTCCTGGGAGCGGGCGCGGTGGGAAAAACAGCGACACGCGTTGCACTGGGTATGGGAGCCTCGGTGACCATCATTGACCAGGATCTTTCCCGTCTGCGGGACATCGAAAATCTGTTCCAGTGGAGAGTATCGACGGTGCTTGCGACCCCGGGGAACATTGCACGGGCGGTTCGACATGCAGACGCGCTAATCGGTGCGATCCTCATCAAAGGAGAAAAGTCGCCGCATCTTGTAACAGAATCTATGGTGCAGACGATGAAAAAGGGGTCGGTCATTATCGACGTGTCGATCGACCAGGGAGGATGCGTCGCGACAAGCCGGCCGACGCGGCTCGATGACCCGATTTTTGTTCAGCACGGAGTTGTCCATTATTGTGTCCCGAACATGGCCTCGTCCGTTTCCCGAACGGCCACGATCGCTTTGACGAACGCGCTCCTCCCATATGTGCGGGAAGTTGCCGAGTTGGGGATCCGTGGGGCCGCCCAAGCCGACCCTGGGTTTGCTAAAGGCGTGTGCGTTTTTGACGGAAAGTGTACGAATTCACCCATTGCAAAAGTATTCAATCTCCAATGGCAAGACTTGTCCCAAATAATCGCACGAACGTTTGAACCGATGAAGAACTGACTATGACCTGGCTTTCACTCTACAAATCAAAAGTTGTTCCGGTTGAGGATGCCGTATCGGTCGTCAAATCGGGAGACCATATTTTTATCAGCGGCAATGCCGCAACACCGCTTTTGCTGACGAATGCGCTTGCTGCGCGAAAAGACGAATTGTTCGACGTTGAGGTCAACCACGTGTTATTGCTGGGCGATGACCCTCTGGCGAAGCCCGGCATGGAACGTCATTTCAGACATAACTCGTTGTTTGTTGGGCCTGCAGACCGCGAGGCAATCGCCGATGGACGTTCGGATTACGTACCTATTCATCTGTCTGAAATTCCAGACCTCTTCACGTCAAGAACGATTCCGCTGGATGTCGCGCTCATCCACACTTCTCAGCCCGACGAACACGGGTTCATGAGCTTTGGAGTAGAGTGTGCTGCATCAAAGGCAGCGGCCGAAAACGCAAAAATCGTTGTCGCCCAGGTGAACGAGAGAATGCCCCGGACGCTGGGAGACGTGTTTATCCATGTGTCGCACGTCGACAAGGTGGTCGAGTGTTCAGAGCCTCTTCAGGAGCTTGCCGAAACCGGGTTCTCCGAGATCGAGCGCCGAATTGCAAGTCACATTGCTCCTCTGATTCAGGACGGGGCAACGCTCCAACTGGGTATCGGAGGCATACCCGATGCCGTTCTGTCTCAGCTGGACGGGAAACAGGATCTGGGCATCCACACCGAGATGGTCTCTGACGGTGTTGTAAAAGCCCTCGAACTTGGGATTGTTACAAACATGAAAAAGACACTTCACCCCGGAAAAGTCATAGCCACATTTGTTCTGGGGTCCCAGCGATTGTATCAATACGTCGATAACAACCCCCAGTTTGAGATACATCCATGTAATTACACGAACAACCCGTTCATCGTTGCACAAAATGCCAACATGGTGGCTATCAATTCAGCCATTGAGGTGGACATCACGGGTCAAGTGTGCGCCGATTCGATCGGAACAAAGATTTACAGCGGTTTTGGAGGGCAGGTGGATTTTATTCGGGGGGCGGCATACTCAAAAGGGGGGAAGCCCATCATTGCGCTGCCGTCGACCACACGCAACGGGAAAACCTCTCGAATTGTTCCCTATCTCAATCGGGGTGCCGGGGTTGTCACGACGCGAGCGGATGTACATTATGTTGTCACAGAGTACGGCGTCGCATTGCTTCACGGCAAGAATTTGAGTCAACGGGCGGAAGCGCTTGTCGAAATTGCGCATCCGATGTTTCGGCCTGACCTTGAAGAATACCTCAGGACGCTGACCCGCCGAAGTGAATCTGCCGTTCCGAGCAATTAGAGGAGGAGGGGACAAACATGAATCAGGGAGCCATTCAGATGTCAGCACCGAACATGAAAGTTGAAGGAGATGGAGCGGCAATGAAAATCGGGGCAGTTACGATGCCAGGCGAATCAAAGCTGTATGGTAGGTTCGAAATACGGCAAGTCTATAAGCGGAATTTGATCCGGGCGTTTGTCATTTCTACCGTCATTCAATTTGCCGGAACAGGAACTTACTACGGCGTGGAGTATTTGCAGGAACTGGGCGACGACGCGCCGGTTCGAATGGTTCGAATCATGAAATACACTGACCTTGGCCCCCCACCCTCGCTCACCAACAGCGCCCCGCTTCCGTCGATCGGGTTGAGCACTGGAGCAGTGAAGCCCAGCATCGGTATTCCAGTTCCGGTGCCCGACGCGCAGGTGAATCCGGAGCAGATTTTTGCCACGCAACAGGAACTTTCGGCGGAAACAAGTCCGACAGAAGGCGCGAACACAGGAGCAGGAGTGCAAATTGAAATCGACGACCCCGGCATCGACGAGTTCATTCCTGTTGAAAAGGAACCTCAAATTGTCAAATCCATTATGCCGACCTACCCGGAGATAGCGCTGCTCGCGGGTATCGAAGGAACCGTTTGGGTGAAGGTGCTGGTGGGGAAAGACGGCAAGACGAAGCGCGTCGTAGTTCTGAAAGAAATACCGAAAGGGATTTTCGCAGACGCAGCCACAGCCGCAGCAAAGGATTTCGTGTTCACGCCTGCCATCATGAACTCGGGGCCTGTGGCGGTTTGGGTTGCTATCCCGTTTAAATTCACCATCAAAAGTAAATCTGCGTCCTGAAACAACCGAATTGAAAAGGCACCCATGGTCCGCAAACAAGAAGCACTAGACTATCACGCTCAGGGCAGAAAAGGGAAAATCGAGGTTATTTCCTCAAAGCCTTGCGCCACGCAACGCGACCTTTCTCTCGCCTATACTCCCGGCGTTGCCGAGCCTTGTCGGGAGATTGAAGCGAATCCGGACGAGGCGTACCGTTACACGGCAAAAGGGAATCTTGTTGCAGTCATCTCGAATGGAACTGCTGTTCTCGGATTAGGCGACATTGGCGCGCTGGCCGGCAAGCCTGTCATGGAAGGAAAAGGCGTCCTTTTCAAACGATTTGCCGATATCGACGTGTTCGACATCGAGCTCGACTCACACGACCCGGATGAGATCATCCGCACAGTGAGGATGCTTGAGCCCACGTTTGGAGGAATCAACCTCGAGGACATCAAAGCGCCGGAATGTTTCTACATCGAAGAACAACTCAAGAAGACCATGAACATTCCGGTCTTCCACGATGACCAACACGGCACTGCCATCATCAGCGGGGCAGCACTTGTGAACGCTCTTGAGGTCGTGCGGAAAAAAATAGGAGAAGTCAAGGTTGTCTTCAGCGGAGCTGGGGCTGCGGGAATTGCTTGTGCGAAATTGTACGAACGGTTGGGCGTCAGGCGGGAGAACATGATGCTTGTCGACACCAAGGGAGTCGTTTTCAAGGGCCGAAAAGAAGGGATGAACCCCTACAAAGAGTACTTTGCGGCCAACACGGAAGCCCGAACTCTCGCCGATGCCATGAAAGGAGCCGACGTTTTTTGCGGTGTTTCGGTAAAGGGGATTGTGACAAAGGATATGGTGAAATCCATGGCCGATAACCCCATCGTGTTCGCCATGGCAAACCCAGACCCCGAAATCACCTATGAGGATGCCACGAGTGTCCGCGATGATATCATCATGGCCACGGGCCGGTCGGATTATCCAAACCAGGTGAACAATGTTCTTGGGTTCCCTTTTATTTTCCGCGGCGCTCTGGACGTTCGGGCCACGACCATCAACGAAGAAATGAAAATCGCAGCGTCCCGGGCGCTGGCTGAGTTGACGAAGGAAGACGTGCCAGACTCGGTTCTCAAGGCCTACGGTGAAAAACGAATTGAGTTTGGGAAGAAATATATCATCCCAAAGCCGTTCGACCCGCGGGTGCTCCTCTGGGAGGCGACAGCAGTTGCTCAGACAGCCATGCAGACTGGCGTCGCAAAAGCCCCGTTTACGGATATTGAGGCGTACCGGGATTCGCTGGAGGCAAGGCTTGGTAAATCGCGCGAAGTGTCCCGATTCTTCATCCATAAGGCACAACACGAGCCCAAGCGTATTGTATTTCCCGAGGGCGAAGAGGAAAAAATCCTGCGCGCTGCCCACATTTTGATCGACGAAGAAATTGCAAAGCCGATCCTTCTGGGGAGCCGCACGCTCATGCGACAGAAAGTCGCCGAGCTGGGGCTCGATCTGGAGAAGGCAGAATTCATCAACCCTTCCAAGTCCCACAGGTTCGATGAGTACGTCACAGCCTATTATGGAGCGCGAAAGCGAAAAGGGGTTACTCGCTTTGATGCAGAAC
>JANOGR010000051.1:0-8076 GCA_031406095.1 Ignavibacteriales bacterium | reverse complement strand
TGTCCATCATTGAGCAATCCGCTTAATTCTTGAGCGACACTTTTTTCTGGAGAAACGAGATTTCAAGAGTCAGGTTGAGCGCATAGTATCCCAACAGCGACAGCATCAGAGAAAGCGAAGCGTAGTGCTGGATTTTGATGAGCACAAGAACCACACCGGTCATTGCAACAAGCCTGATTCCCATGCCGCCCAGGATGACCTTGAGAAACGTCGTGTGGGATTTTTCGAACGCAAACTCAATCGCCAGGAATCCAAGAAGAAAATTCACCGCACTCACAATGGATCCAGCGACAACACTCTGAAGATGCTCCGGCTCGCCATACTCAGACACGAAATACAGGGCAATTCCCGTGAGGCCAACATACCCAATGAACATCCGCCTCAGGACTACCCAGTCAAGCTTCACGAGTGATTTGAATTCTAGTTCGATTTCTTCTTGTCGAGCCTGGCGACGGTTTTGAAGAACTTGATAAAACCTCCGGCCGTCCCGAGGAGCAAGCCGAGCAGCTTCAACCATGGAGATGTATCGTAGCGGTTGTCGAGCCAGTGGCCGAGGAGAAAAAATCCGACGACCGCTGCGGCAAGTTGGAATCCGAGAGACATATAGGGCCCCAGCTCCCGAACGACCTGTCCCAGCGACGAGTCTTTTTTCCCAGGCCCCTCTTTGCGGGAGTCAGACATCAAAGAGTAAACTCGAAATCCCCGCCAGACCGCTGGCGGGCCGGCGAAGCACAAAATACGAAACACATACAAACGTTCCAAAAGCTAATGTTCAAAACCGCAGAACAGTGTTCTGAATTTCTGTCATTGCGGTTTTGAATTTGTTTCGAATTTCGGTATTCGAATTTTGAGCACTAATGCCTCACTTCATACAATGGCGATTTCTCGGCCATCGACACTCTTCCGTCGAAAATCGAACCCTCGTCGATGATGAGTTTCGCCGCCCGAATGTCGCCGCGGATGACAGACTTGCCCTCGAAGACAACTTTTTCCTGTGCCGAGATGGAGCCGCGGATCTTCCCGCCGACCGTGACATTCTTCGCGGTCACGTTTCCTTCGATTTCGCCGGTCACGCCAACGGCGAGATTCTCGCTGGCGCTGATATCGCCAATTACCTTCCCGTCAACACGAAAGCTCCCCTGGCCGCGGATCTTCCCTTCCACGACCGTTCCGGCGCAGACCAGGTTCATTTCTCTTGCGGGGTCTATTCTGTTTGCCAAGATGGTCTCAGATGTTCAGGTTCAGCAAAAAAAATGAGGGGTCCACCGGCGTCCCGTTTCTCCATATTTCAAAATGCAAATGCGGGCCGGAACTCGTTTTTCCCGAGTTCCCAAGGAGTGCAACCGGTTCTCCCCTTTTAACAAATGTGTTCGCAGACTTGAGCAACGACTGATTATGTTTATAGAATGTCAGGAATCCATTCGGATGGGACACGATTGCCAGGTATCCGTCGTCATGCGTCCAGCCTGAAAAAACGACAAACCCGTCTGCGGCGACATTGACCGGCGTTCCGATCTTTCCCGCAATGTCCAGGCCGAAATGTCTCTGGGCCGGCTCGTAACCTCTCGTCACGTATCCTTCCGTCGGAAAAATGGCTGGAAAACTCACCCGGCTCTTGCTCTGCTCCTGAGCCGGCGCCAAAAGCTGCTGTGCCGAAAGCTCCAGCGCTCGCTGTTCATACTGCTTTACCGCCTGTCCCACTTTCTCGGTAATCTTGCCGGACTCCAATCCGGTTCCGGTTTTTCCGAGTTTCACAACGCCGGAATCGGTCAGCGCGACATTTTCGCCGAGCACCCTCCTCAACTTCACGTTGTACGCGCCAATCTCAACAAGCTGCTCCTTCATCCTCGCCACTTCCTGATACAACGAAACAAGCTCCCTGTTGTACTTGTTCTCCAACTCGGGGTTTGTAATGGGAAGAAGCACTCCTACTTTCGTGTACACCAGAATTCCCAGCACTGATCCAACGATCACCGTTACACACGCCAGAAGGATGCTGATGATCTGCCAAAGGGCTAGACGAAATGTCCTTGACGCAGCGACGTCCTCTGAGGGCACCAGAACGATCGAGAACGATTTTTTCTTCGATTTATGATGCTCGGAGGACATCCCTGAAAACCCTTTGAAAATGGCCCGAAAATATAAAGGGAAAATGGCCGAAAGTCAAAGAGATTCTTAAGGTTACGGGGATATTGGGATGAATTCTGAAAATAAAATGCCGGACAACTTGTCCGGCGTCGGAATTCCTGACGGCGGTGTATCAGTTGGGGGGTGCTTTGCTCTTTTCCTCGGCGTGATGTTTGACGACGCGAGCTTGCGTGAGGAAAATGACCTCCTCGGCAATGTTCGTTGTAAGGTCTGCCACTCGTTCAAGATTTCTGGAAATGCGTATGAGATCTATTCCGCTCTCGACAGTGCGAGCGTCGGACTTGATAAGGCCGATGACTTTTTTCGTCATTTCACGGTTCAACTTGTCGATCTGGTCATCCCGTTCGAGCACCGACCTCGCCAGCTGCGGGTCGACAAGGATAAAGCTATCGAGAGCATGTCGAAGCATCGCCTTCGTGATGTCCGCCATCCGCGGGATTTCCAGCAATGGTTCGTTTGTCGGTGTGCGAATGAGTTCCACCGCCGATTCCGCAATATTGACGGCATGGTCTCCGATCCGCTCGAGATCGTTATTGATCTTTTGAACCGCGAGGATGAGTCGCAAGTCCGTAGCAACCGGTTGCTTGAGCGCCAGGATGTCGACAACAGCATTATCGATTTCAATTTCGAGCGAATTGATGCGCTCATCCCCGTCTACAATCTTCTTTGCGAGCTCGATCTTTTCCTCGAACAAGGATTGAATGGCCATTGAGAGGTTATCCTCGACGACGCTGCCCATTTTAATGAGGGTCGTTTTTAAACTTTCGATCTCTTTTTCAAATCGGCGTTCCATGGTGCTCCGTCAGTGTGAGGTGAGAATTCCTTCAGTTTAACCGAATCGTCCGGTAATATACTCTTCTGTTTGTTTTTCTTTCGGCATCGTAAATATCTTCTTTGTCTCATCGTACTCGATGAGCTGACCCAGGTAGAAGAAAGCCGTCAGATCGCTCACCCGCGCCGCTTGTTGCATATTGTGAGTAACGATAACGATTGTGTAGTACTCTTTCAACTGATAAATCAATTCCTCGATTTTGGCGGTCGCAATGGGGTCGAGAGCGCTGGCGGGTTCGTCCATGAGCAGGACTTCTGGATTCACTGCCAACGCCCTTGCAATGCACAAGCGTTGTTGCTGTCCTCCCGACAGAGCGAGAGCGCTTTTGTGCAGCTCGTCCTTCACCTCGTCCCACAGTGCGGCGTGGCGCAGACAGCGCTCCACGATTTCATCCAGCGCACTCTTATTTTTCGTGCCGTTGATCCTTGGTCCATAGCTGACGTTGTCATAAATGGACTTTGGAAAGGGGTTGGATTTTTGAAAAATCATGCCAACGCGCTTTCGAAGCTCGACCACATCGACGTTTTCATCGTAGATGTTCACATCGTCCAGCATGACCTTCCCCTCGATGCGGCTGTTATCGATGAGGTCATTCATTCTGTTCAGGGCTCGCAGGTACGTGGACTTTCCGCAGCCCGATGGACCAATCAACGCGGTCACATCGTTCACCCGTATATCAAGCGTGACATTCTTGATGGCTTGTTTTGCGCCATAGAAAACGCTGAGGCTCTGCGTTCGAATTTTCAATCCGTTTTGTGTCATTCGATCACTTCGTTTAGGCAACGCTCCTTTTCCGTATCCGGTATCGAAGGAAGATTGCCGAAAAGTTCAGCGCAAATGTAAGGAGAAGCAACACGAGTGTGGTTGCGTATTGAATCCCCCGGGTCGCCTCGACATCAGGGGACTGAGTGGCCATGATATACACGTGGTACCCGAGTTCCATGAATTGATCCGAAAGGGCCGACGGCAAATGTGGAAGAAAATATGCTGCACCCGTGAAGAGAATCGGTGCCACTTCGCCGGCGCCTCTGCTCACGGCAAGAATTCCTCCCGTCAAAATTCCGGTAAATGAATTCGGGATAACGACTTTCCGAATCGTCTGCCATTTCGTCGCTCCCAGGGCAAGGCTCGCTTCTCTGAGTTCACGGGGCACGGTTCGTATCGCTTCTTCCACTGAAACGATCACCACCGGAAGCGTGAGAAGAGCCATCGTCAGACTCGCCCAGAGGATATTCGGTTGACCCCATCGCAGCTCGACATCTCCCGTGAACAGAGAGTCTAATCCCCGGCCCACAAATTGCACAAAGAATCCCAGGCCGAATAAGCCGAACACGATGGCCGGGACGCCTGCCAGTGTATTGACGGCAAATCGAATCAGACGTGCTAGAACCGATTTGCTGCTGGCATATTCGCTCAGGTAGATTGCCGTTATCGTGCCAATGGGAACTCCGGCAATCGACATGATCACAACGAGCAGAAACGTCCCCATGATCGCTGGAAAAATTCCGCCGCTCGTCATTCCTTCCGTCGGCGCTCCGGTTAAGAACTCCCATGTTAATTTTGGAGCACCTTCGGAAGCAATATTGGCCATCACGATGATAACGAGCGCTACGACCGCTGCCGCGCACAATCCTGTTATCCCCACCACCAAAGCGCCCGTATAGTTCTTTTTTGACTTCAAGATGCACCGCCAAAGCGTTTCATGAGACGTTGGCGAATAAATATTTCAGCGATGGCATTGAGCGAAAACGTGACGATGAACAGAAGAGACCCGATCAGGAACAGAACATTGTAATGCGTATCGCCGAAAACCACCTCGGCCATTTCAGCGCCTATGGTCGCAGACATCGTGCGGACAGGTTCAAAAGGGTCCGCTGAGAGCAGGGCGGCGTTTCCTGTGGCCATGAGAACGATCATGGTCTCGCCAAATGCGCGGCCGATGCCCAGAAGCATCGCAGCAAAGATGCCTGGAGTCGCTGCGGGCAAAATCACGAACAGCGCAGTTTGCCATTTTGTTGCGCCGAGGGCAAGACTGGCCTCAGAAAACGATTTCGGCACTGCTCCCAATGCATCTTCAGAAATCGTGTAGATAATCGGGATGACGGCGAGTGCCAGGGCGATCCCGCCCACGAAAGCGTTCAGCCTGTATTCGATCCCGAATGTGTTTTGAATGTATGTTGCGAGGACCACGAGAGCGAAAAACCCGATGACGACTGAGGGAAACCCGGCCAGTATTTCGATTGCGGGCTTGAGAACTTCCTTGGCCCACTTCGGTGCGAAGGCCGCTGTGAACAGAGCGGCGAGTATCGCGACGGGTGCGGCGATCAAAACCGCGATCAAGGAAACTTTGAGACTTCCCACAAACAGCGGCAAGAGGCCGTATTTCGGCTGTTCGGAAACAGGCTGCCAGCTGGTGCTGAGCAGGTTTTTGACCGTTGCCTCGCCCTCGGAGAACTCCACCGATTGAGTCTTTTTCTTTTCGGGCTGGGCGGATGGTTCTTCGCCGTAGGTTTCCTGTTCTTCCTGCTGAGCGGCAGCGATTTTTTCTTCTTGCGGGAGAAAAATCGGCAACGCTTCGCTAAAAACGAAGACAAAAATCAGCACAATGAATGCAAACGACACGAACGCCACAAACGTGATCAGCTTTTCGGCAAGGAATTCACTCGGACGAAACCTCTTTTTCGTGAGTGAATCATCCTGTTTTGCCCTCTTCGGGGGATGGCTAAACCCGCTACGAGGTGCCGGAATCTCGTGCCTCCCGAGCTTGTCTGTTTGCTCGATGGTTTTCGAGTTGTTCTGCACCAACATTATTTCACCGGAAAATATCCGACCTTTGTTACTATTTCCTGGCCTTCCTGGCTGAGGATCCAATCGACATATTCTTTCATGGACCCTGTCGGTCTGCTTTTCACATACATATAAAGATATCGGGAGATCGGGTAATCGCCGCTTTTGACGTTCTCCGCATTCGGCTCAAACGCTGCAGACCCTGCATCTTTCCTGATTTTCAACATACGAATTCCCTTCGCATACGCTGCTCCGCCGAATCCTATTCCATTCTTATCCTTCGCGACCGCATTGACCACAGCTGCCGTTCCCGGCATGTTCTGAGCGCTTGCGGAAAAATCCTGGCCTTCCAGCACATTGTCCTTGAAATACACGTACGTACCGGAATTATTCTCACGGCTGTAGAGAATAATCTTTGTATCAGCTCCGCCAAGCTCTTTCCAATTCGTCATCTCTCCCATATAAATCTTCTTGAGCTGGCCGAGCGACAGTTCCTGAAGAGGGTTTGTCTCGTTGACATAGACTGCAAGCCCATCCTTGGCCGCTTTGATTTCCACGCCGAGCGTGCTGTAGCGTTGTTTCAGCTTTTCCCTCTCGCTCATTTTCATGGGACGAGACGCGTTGCAAATGTCCGTTGTCCCGTTGATAAGCCCTGAGATTCCGGTCCCCGAGCCGCCGCCCGTTACTTGTATCGTGACACCTGATTTTTTCGCCATGTACAATTCAGCCCACCGCTGAGCAAGGATGACCATCGTGTCGGAGCCCTTCACGGTGATCACATCTCCTTTTTGAGCTACTGCAACCGCCACACACACCGATAATGCAACTAAGAGTTTTTTCATTATGTTCTCCGTTTTCGATTAGAACTTGTATTGGATGCGGAACGTGAAGACGTTGTCTTTGAGATCCCCGGCAAACGCGGCCAAAGAGCCTGACGCCGCCGAATTGATGCTTTCATTTGTCACCATATCGTAGTAAAACACAAACTTGACATTCGGATCCCAGTAGTAGATCCAGCCGATACCTACGCTTGAATACCTGACGTCTGCCACCGTGAGGTTCGTTCCGGGTGCTCCGATTTCGGCCGCCTCCGCGTCCGAATTCGGGTCGAGAACATCATACTTCAGCAAAAACTGGTGACTAAGGCCGATGTTCTGTATGTAGTTGACGTAGTAACCGCTGAAGTTCCTTTGATACAGCGCCGTAGAAGTCGCACCCGGGTTGTAGAAGGAGTTGGAAGTTGAGGTGCCAGGCTGCTTTCCTTGAATGAACTCACCGCGCAGACTGAGACCGCCCAGAAGCGGAAGGTCGTAATAAACCTCGATATCAACGCCGAGATAGGACCTCTCATATGTTGACCCGTTATTCGCGGCCGTCGAATCAATGCTGTGGGTTTTTGTTGCGGTGCTGAAGGAATTAACAAACTTTGAATTACTTTGCACTTTCCCCGAATACAGCGAGACTCCTCCGTCGATCGCGAGATTCATGTCTTCCAGTGGAAGCTGAAACCCTGCCCGGCCGATGAAATCCTTGCTGTTGTCGTTTTCGTTCGCGGTATTCAGGACCCCGTTGAACAAGCCGGCTTTCACGTTAACAAAACTGAAGAGCCCCATCTCGGAAGCCAGTTCCAGCTTCATGCCGATTTCCCGTTCTCCGGGGAAGAGCGTTTGGAACAACCTCGACCGTTCCGGTGATTCGCGGCTGCTCGAGGAATAGGAGATCTCGAACCCGAACGGCCTGTCGAAGATGCCTGCTGTCAAGGCTACGGCCCGTGACCACGGTTCTTTCACTGAGACGTAAGCGTCTTTGATGCCGACGCCGCCCTGAGTCACATCTATCTGGAGGACGTATTGAGTCAGGTCGTTGTCGTAGTTGAACTTGACGCGGCCCCTTCGGACTGCAAATCGCGAGCTGACGCCGGCTGGAAAATTGCCCCCCGCGAAACTACCGACCCCCATTCCATCAGTCGTCTGGAATTGTGCCTGAAGATATCCGGACACCTTGATCTTTCGCAGGGCATCAAGAGCATTCTTCATTTCTATGACAGTCTCGTTCAATCCTTCGTGCGCACCCTTGAGTTCTTCGAAGGCCTCATGCGACACGCGAGAGCTATCCTGACTTAACACGATGTTCGACGCGGTGATCATGGCAGCAACAAACATGAAGAATTTGGACATTATTCCCTCCCGGTTTTGAAAAAGAATTCGTGTCATAGTTGTCATCATTTGTTTTCTCCGTTTGAGATAATTTCGATTAACAGCATCACCTTCATTAGCGTGACAAAAATACAGACGCCGGGTTAGAAGGGT
>JANOGR010000003.1:0-4529 GCA_031406095.1 Ignavibacteriales bacterium | reverse complement strand
TTTCGTGACAAACACATTTCGCTCAAAATGATTGTTGAGCAAACTTGGAGCAAGCACTTCCGAAACGAGCGGCAATCCCCAGTGATTTGCTTTCTCTGCGGTGTAACCCAGTCGACGGAGCGAGACCGCATCGAATTCAGTTCCAACAAACGTAAAAATGATTCCGGCATCGGCGCCAAACTGGACGGCCTGCTCAACAGTGCTGATCGGCTCATAGTCGCCCGCAACAGGAGTGTATTTTGTAAAGCCTCCGTCCAGACGTAGAATGACGCCAAGATTACCGAGATGGGGGACAATATTGCGGAGGACTCCGGGCGTGACAAGCACGGCATCGGCACCCGTGGCGCTGATTTGCTCTGTCAAAGCTCGCGGATCTTCCAGGCCGGAAGGCACGCCGCCATACTGCCCGTGGTCGAACGGGATGATAACGGCTCGTTTGTGCTTCCAGATTCTTCTCAGTCGAAGTTGCTTTCCAGGGTGCATTGTTTTGTATTCCTTCAGTCCTACTTTACCTGGACGGAATCTTCCCAGTAGCGCCATTTTACGAATCCGACTCTCGGCGGAGCCCCGTCGAGCTGCAATCCGTGTGTATTGGGTAAAGCCTCCATGAGTTTCTTTCCTTTGTAAATCACTTTCAGGACGTTGGAGGCGCTGTAACGAACGGTCTTCTTCTCCGTCGTACCAAAGACAAAATGAGCGTCCGTCTCAAAATCGCCATACGTTACTTTTCCGAGGTCGTATTGGTACCGCGGACGGATATTCTCGCGAGCGACTTCCATATCCAGGTCAATCTTCACGCCAAGAACTGATTTCTTGTCTCCTCTCTCGATTTGCAAGCCAACAGCCTTATAAGGCATAGAAGTCTGAACAAGCTGTACCTTTCGAAGAAGATTGTCCAGCTTTTCTCCGCGATCATGAGGGATCAAGACTGTCACAAATACTTCCGTATCTCCGGCCTTGTACTGACTGGAGCTCGTCTGATAAGCAGCCTGCTCCATGTGCTGGCTGCGGCTGATCGGCTCAAGCCCGATAGTTTTCGCATAAGTTTCCGGAAAATAAACAAGAAGCGAACGTTGAGGCGGGAATTTGAAATAAAGAATTGAATCTGTTGCGACATCGAAATAGTTTTCGCCGCGCTGAAGAACATTTTGCGCGTGCCAAAAATTTGTCAGAGTGAAATAGTCGGAGCGGAGAAACTTGATTCCATCCACCACGATAAAGAAGTCGTCCTCTTTGACGTAGGTTATGGTTCGATCCCATTGGTATCCGAGTTTTTCATCGATAAGCCTCGTCCGGCTCATGTCCACTTCCTGCAAATTCAAGAAATCAACTTTTTGCGTGCGCACCGACCTGTACGCACCTGAGTTTTGTACGAACTCCAGCACCGACTGGTTTTTATCTCTCTTGTTCAGCCGCACGACAAGCCGGTTGTGAAAATAATCCTGACGCCAGGCGCCATACTTGCCGCTCGGAAGGTCGTTGCGATAGTCTGCGTCATGCAGCAACACGGATCCCTTGCTCATCAGGAGCGGTATGCTGTTCTCATCGGCATGGCCGTGATGCATTTTCTCTTCTTCCACCGAGATTGTCTGTCGAAGAAACTCCCGGTGAAGCCATCCGCCGTCTCCTTCGTCGCGATACGTCAGCAGCATATACGTGCTCCGGTCGTCCCATCCGTTGCGAAAAACGACTTTCTTCCCAACGACATCTTCGAGTACTTCCTGGCTTAAGCTTGATGGCTGCCTGGGCTTGACGGATTCATCTGCCCAACGGAACGCATCGGAAAGAGAATACGCCTCTCCTACACCGACGACAGCAGAAAATTGTTTTGCGGTTTCAAAAATCTTCTTTGCTGCCCACTTCATCTCGGGATCTTGAAACACCGCCGCCCCTTTTTCAAAAATCGGCACGAAGCGAAGGCCTTCCCAGCCAGAACTCCACCGCGCATCGCCAAATTCCGGAACCGTGCCATTCGGACCGATCAGTTTGACAAAATATTTCAGATAATACTTCGTGATCGGGGAATCGAACAACTCAGGCTTTTGCGCAACTTCGGCATATGAGTACAACGACAGCAACCACACGGGATGATAGACAGTGGCATCCTCGATTTCCCATTGATTCAGGTTATCACTGGCGATAACTTCAGCCATTTTGCGCCACTTTGCGGCGTTCGGATGTTTCGGCATCGCAACCGCCGCATACATGAGCGCTTCTGCGCGAAGGATTGCCCTGTTATGTGGTCCCCATTCTGGAAAATGAAAGATAAAATCTGCACTCCCGGCAAGGTCGCGCTCAATCTTGGCTTTTTCCTTTTCATCCAGAACTCCGGCGTTGCGAATTCGTAGATACGCCCGTATATAAGGAGCCATGAAAAAGAAATTCGCGATCGCCGGAACGCCATTCATGTACTCGGCACGGGTCGTATCATACCCAACGGGTAGGATCTTCCGAAGGTCGCCATATCCGGAGATGATCTCAGCCGCCCGCTTTGCATAGGTGACGTCTTTCGTTTCTTCGTACAGGAAAGCAAATGTGCTGGCAAGATACGGAGGCTGCCCCGGTGAGTCGTATCCCCACAAGACGTTTGGCTTCGTCGCTTTCTTCCAGTTCTCAATCAGGGCAGGGTATTCCCGCCATCCTTTTTCGGCGGCTTTTTTAATTTCATCAAGATACACAAACTTCTGGGCGAGTGAAGGAGCGAACAGAAATATCAGAAGAGCAGAGAAAGAGAAAAATCGTTTCATGGTTGTTTTCTTTTTTATCAGGAATAGATTTTGTGAATTATGCAGCAATAAGCCTTTGTAGAATGAGTACTGACTGTTCGAGCTGTTTCAGTTCTATGAACTCAGCGTGAGTGTGAGCCTCAGCAATATTTCCCGGCCCAAAAACAACTGTTGGAATGCCTATGTTGTTATAAATTCCGGCGTCCGTTGCATATGGAGCTGTCTCAATCTGCACACTTCCAGTCACTTCTTTCACCGACTGAGAAAGCAACTTCACGATAGCAGCATCCTGGCGAACATCCATTCCCGCTACAGAAAGGTATGGTGGGTCCATCTCCACATCTGTGAGACCACTCAGCGATTTCCTGATCGATTCAAGAATGCTCTCCGTCGTTTCTCCCGGAACTGAACGACGGTCAACGTCAATCCAACACTCATCCGGCACGACGTTCACTGCCTGACCTCCTTCGATGACTCCAACGCTGAGCGATGGTGGACCGAGAAGGGGATTTGGCTTGCGGTTTGAAAGGTCCTTCGCGAGACGTTCGAGCCGTTCAACGACAGGAGCCATTCGATAGATGGCATTCTTTCCGCGTTCCGGATACGCAGAATGAGTCGCCAGGCCCTTTGTCCTAATCTTCAATCGTGTGACCCCCTTATGGGCTCTGACAATGGCAAGACTGGTCGGTTCCCCGTTAATTCCAAACGTTGCACGCATCCCTTTCTTTGCCGCCGCCTGCGCCCCGCCAAACGTGTATTCTTCGTCCGAGACAAAGAGAAAGAGAATGTTGAACCGCAACTTTTGCCCGCTCTGGAGCAAAGAAATCACCGAGTGGCAGAATGCTGCGAGAGAACCCTTTGTATCGCACGAGCCGCGTCCATACAGTTTTTCATCCCGGATGACGGGACTGAAGGGATCGATGGACATGTTGTCGGCGTGCACAGTATCCATGTGTGCTTCGAGCAAGAGAGAGTCCTGAGCTTTTGCGTCGACGAACCCCATCACATTCGGACGGCCCGGGGCAATGTCGTAAACTTCGATGTCGATGGCATTTCTTTTCAGGTACGAGCCGATGAAGTCCGCTATGTTTTTCTCAGAATACTGTGGTCCATCGCGCTTCCTTCCCATGGGGTTCATGCTGGGAATAGCGACCAGATCCGCAAGCAGCTTTGTCAGCGGATCAGTCTTCAATCGTAATTGCATAATTCATGTGTCTCTCCACTAACTCCGCCATTTATGGCGGAGTTATGACACACACAGGCCCAGCGGGCTTTAGCCATGACGCTCCAGGTTATACTTCTCCATAAACTCCTGAACTTCTTCCGCGAAGGATTTCTTTCTGCGGTGCTCCTCTTGATTTTCAATATAAGCGCGCACTGCGTCGAGCATTGATTCACTGACAGAGGTTGCGTAGTACTCATCTGCCCACTCGAACTTTACCTGGAGGAGCTTCTCATTGTTGATCCAGTATGCGGATTCTCCCTTCATCAATTGTAATGCTTTCGCAATCGCCATGTCGGCGTTGAGACCGAACAAGCAATGGAGATGATCCGCGTCGCCGTTCCGGCTGTCAATATAGATGCTTTTCTTCTTCGCGTTCTCCTTGATATGGTTGATCACATCAGGACGAATCCCTCGTGTGAGATAATGTTCTCTGTTTTTTGTTCCCCACACGGCGTGAATCCAAACCCGAACGTATGACACTGTGTCCCCTTTTCAGGGCTAAAGCCCGTTTGATTGTTGCTTCTCCGCAACCTCCAGCCTAAAGGCTGGAGGTATGACGCAAGAAAGGTGAAGCTCAT
>JANOGR010000283.1:0-2656 GCA_031406095.1 Ignavibacteriales bacterium | reverse complement strand
GACCGAACGGCGGAGCAATCCATTGACCCCGTGTTGAATATCAAAGATTTCGAAGGATACAAAATTTACAAATCGACAGACCCGAATTTCAGTGATATTTTCACCATCACCGACGGTTCAGGATCACCTCAGGGCTATCGGCCCTTGGAGCAATTCGACCTGAACAATGGTGTCAAGGGACTCTTCCGCGCCACGGGCGAATTGTTTGACGCCGCAGCCGGGTATGCGTACTACCTGGGAGACGACAGGGGCATCCAGCACACATTGGTCGATAAGGAAGTGGAGAATGGCCGGACGTATTACTACGCCGTGGTCGCGTATGACCGCGGTGACGAATTCATCGGCATCTTTCCGTCCGAGAACACGAAGTTTGTTTCCATCTTTCCCTCCGGCGAAGTCATTCACGACGTGAACGTTGCCCTCGTGACACCGAATGCCCAGGCTGCCGGATATATCAAAGCACCGGACGGAGTCCCGCTGGCGCATCTCACGAAATACGGCACGGGTTCGGTCAGATACCAACTTGTCGACC
Source organism: Ignavibacteriales bacterium (assembly GCA_031406095.1). Classification (GTDB taxonomy): domain Bacteria; phylum Bacteroidota; class Ignavibacteria; order UBA10030; family UBA10030; genus JANOGR01. The sequence continues at coordinate 2,124 of JANOGR010000283.1, read as the reverse complement.
CATCGAGAATCAACGGTCGGTCATACCGTCTGGAATTCCTGGATTCAGAAAATGACAGCGTTGACAATAACAGCAATGGTCTCGCCGATGCTGCAGATTCAACAGAGGGAACGAGAACGACTTCATTCTATTCGGTTCGGGACCTCGGCGATATCACGGAAATCTTCACGAGTTCGGATACTTCTGTCGTAGCCTTGATCAACAAGAATCTGATCCCGTCCACGGTCGCGGTCAGGAATTCTCAGGGAAGCATCATTGCAACATCGGCCTACAAACTTGACCCGAGTCGAGGCACTGTTCGCGGCTCCACACCCGGTAGCCTTCCGGCAGGGAGTTATATGATGACATATCAGTACTATCCTGTGTATCGAAGTCCCAACATCAAAGGTTCCGTCTACATCTCCGAGGCAAAGGACGCCGATATTTTTGACGGTCTTCAATTAAACTTCAGCAACGATTGGAATGTGTTGAAAAACGACACACTGTCGAAATGGATTGGCGCCGATCCGTATCGCTACAGCTTTTCAACCTTGTTCACACAAGTCGGCTCGCTGATTTTTCGCGGGATCCGAAAGCCAAGCGACTACGTGATTCAATTCGCGAGCACCAATGTGGATACATCGTATCCCGACCCCGATTTGTATCCCATTTCCATTCCTGTGAATTTCCGGGTGTACAACGCCACGGATAGCGCGTATATCAAATTTATTTTTGCCGACATTGACGGAAACGGGAAGTTGTCGCCTCAGGACGAACTGGTGTTCCTTGAAAAGGCCAAATCCGGGAGGCTGGTCTATACGTGGGATATCAAGTTTTCTCCAAAACTCGGTGATCCATTTGATACGACGTACGTTTTGGGGACGGGGGTAAGACTCGAGATTCACAACTCGAAGCCATTCCGCAAGGGTGATTTGTTCGAGTTCACCACGACACCGCCCAGGGTTGACATGGCTCAAGCCGCAAAGGATATCCTGAATGTCAAAGTAGTGCCAAACCCCTATGTTACGGCATCTGCGTTTGAACCGCCCCTCAACCCTGGCATTACCAGCGGCAGGGGCCAGCGCAAAATAGACTTCACACATGTTCCGCCTCTGGCCACCATTAGCGTCTTCACTGCAAGAGGAGACCATGTCATTACACTCAAGCACGAGGGAAACATCGAAGACGGGTCGGTTTCCTGGAACCTGAAAACGAAAGAGAACCTCGATGTTGCTTTTGGAGTGTATTTCTATGTTGTGGAATCTTCCGCCGGTAACAAGACGGGTAAATTCGCGGTCATAAAATAGAATCCCGAATGTCTTCACGGAGAAAAAGCTTGTCGAAGTGGTTTCGCCTTTCGTGCTGGATACTTTTCGGAGCAACGTCGGCTGTTGGACAGTCGAAAGTCGGAACCACAGCCGCGCAGTTTCTGGGAATCTCGGTGGGGCCTCGTGCAATCGCGATGGGCGGGGCTTTCGTTGCTGAGGGAAACGATATCGGCTCACTGTACTGGAACCCCGGTGCGTTTGTCCAGGCGGACAGGACAGAGTTTGCTTTTTCAAACACCGAGTGGCTTGCAGGGACCAAGTTCAGGTGGTTCGGGTTCATGTTGAATCTGGATAACACAAACGCCTTCGGAATAAGCTTGACTCAGCTCGATTATGGCGAGGAAGAAGTCACGACCGTCCAGGCTCCGGATGGCACGGGTCAGTTGTGGGCGGCAAACGACCTCGCTGTAGCTGTTTCATACAGCCGTCGTCTGACAGACCGTTTTTCGATCGGCGGTTCGGCAAAATTCATCAATCAAACCATCTGGAATGAATCTGCGAGCGGATTCACGCTTGATGTCGGCCTCTTGTTTGTTACGGATTTCAACAACATGCGCCTGGGCATGTCCATGTCGAACTTTGGGAGCGACCTTCAGCTCGATGGACGTGATCTCCTCACACGTATTGACATCGACCCGGCAAACTCCGGGTCAAACAAGACTCTGGTAGGAAAGCTGAAGACGGACCCCTGGCCGACGCCTTTGCTTTTTCGGGTCGGAATCGCAATGGATATTCTCAGCTCTGAATCCGGCAGGGTTTCGGTCGCCGTCGATGCTCTTCGTCCGAACGATTTTAAGGAAACGGTCAACGTAGGCGG
>JANOGR010000353.1:0-2577 GCA_031406095.1 Ignavibacteriales bacterium | reverse complement strand
GCCGAAATACTGTGCGAAGGGCGTTTCGCGGGCACAAAACCCGATTCTGGTCCGGGAGGCAGCCGTTTTTACGGTCTTTGCATGTTTTCTGATGATTTCGGATATTAAGAAAAGCGGAGGAAATCGCATGAAATTCACGATAACGATTGCAAGGGACGAAGACGGCATCTACATTGCCGAATGTCCAGCCATTCCGGGCTGTATCAGTCAGGGCAAAACAGAAGAAAAAGCCCAGACGAACATTCAAGACGCTATCAGGGAATGTTTGGCGGTGAGATCTGACAAAGGAATGCCCCTGACCGTGACCACTCGTCAAGTGGATGTTGTCGTGTAATGCCGCCGGTCTCCGTCCTTTCGAAGTTATCAAAACATTTCAGAATCTCGGCTGGTAAGTGGCTCGACAGAGAGGAAGTCATATCATCATGACAAAAGCAGGCCACATTGCCACGCTCTCAATACCTGACCATCCAGAAGTTGCGCGAGGAACGCTTCGCGGTCTCATTGCAAAGTCGGGATTGACTGTGGATCAATTCCTCGAAGCACTGAACGCATAAAGCAAAACGGCCGCCCTAACCAGCCGCTCCCGCCCATGAGGCGTCCGATCATAATTCTTGTCGTCTTCATGAGTCCGACAGCGCTTGCCGCCCCCCAAGAGCAGATCAAGGTCATATATGACTTGCGACCCGATGCCGATTTCCGGCTCGAAGCGCGTCACGCGGGAACAAAACCCGATTCCGGTTCGTCCGATGGCAAGTTCGGGGTTTCGTCCCGCTCAAACCCAGCGGGATGCTGAAGAACGCACGAAAAACGCTCAACAAGCTGACGGCGCAAACGGGGACGGCGATGATTAGATATCAATTCACATAAAGGGAAAAACATGCGACGACTCTATAGACACATCCCGTTTGTAACGATTCTTTGCTTGTCCCTGGTTCAATACATCTATTCACAACAGGATTCAACTCAGGAAATCCAGTCAAAGGCGCCTCGAGTGTTTCTCGACTGCGGCCACCAATGTGATCAAGACTATATTCGGACGGAGATTACGTTCGTCAATTATGTGCGAGATCCTCATCAGGCAGAGGTGCATGTCCTTGTCACGACTCAGCAGACTGGCGCTGGTGGGCAGGAATACACTTTTACGTTTATCGGCAAGGGAATATTCAGTGAAGTTCATAACAAACTCACCTTTACCTCCCGCAAGACTGATACGCAAGAGGATATACGAAAGGGCATGGTTCGTCTGCTGCGGGCGGGCTTGATGGCTTATGTTGCCAGATCTCCTTTGTTCGATCAAATCAGCATCACGCACAACAAGAAACAGGAATCAGGACAGTCAGTGCCGGAAGACAAGTGGGACTATTGGGTTTTTACCATCGGTGCGAACAGCTATTTCAACGGGGAAAAGACGAGCAATTTTTTGAACGGGTGGAGCAACATTACGGCAAGCCGGACAACGGAGGAATGGAAAATTCGCATTAACACGAATCTGAATTATAGCGAGGAAAAGTTTGAATTCGCCATCGATGATGTCACCACATTTGTCACAAGAAACTTTCGGCGGAGTCAATACCTCAACGGCTCGGTGATCTATAGTCTCGGCGACCAGTGGTCAGCAGGGTTGTTCCTTTCTGCGTACAAGAACACATTTAGCAACATAGACCTCTCAGCCAGTGCAGCCCCGTCACTTGAATACAATTTCTTCCCCTATACTGAGTCAACACGGCAACAGCTCAGGACCTCCTACCGAATAGGCGCGAGCGTGAACACATATGTCGACACAACAATATACTTCAAGAAGGATGAAATGCTTTACAGTCATAGCCTTTCCTCAACTCTGGAACTCAAACAGCCATGGGGGTCTTCATCTATCACAGTCGCATTCTCGCAGTATTTGCACGATTTCAGCAAAAACAATGTGCAATTCTATGGTACCTTGAGCGTACGGATTTTCGAGGGTCTTTCCGTGAACCTGTACGGCGGTTATCAGGCAATTCACGACCAGTTGTCGTTGAGGAAATCCGGGGCAACCGTGACGGATATTCTTCGACAGCAACGGCAACTGGAGACGAGCTTCAGTTATTGGGGGTCGGTCGGCATCAGCTACACGTTTGGCTCGATTTATAACAGCATTGTGAACCCACGATTTGGTAGCGGGGGAGGCTCGACGATCATCATCAGCAATTGATTCAGCGAAAAGCCTTTCATCATAAGATTTATGTCAAGCAGCGCTCAGTCCGAGCGCAGCGAAGCGAAGTCGAGGACTGCTCTGAGCTATTTTGGCTATCAATATCAATTGTCGGATCGAGTTGTGGTATTACCTTATGAGAACGTTGTGTTGTTCCTAACGGTCATTCCCTGAAAAATCTTCCATCCACTTCGGATTTCCTCCGGCTGCTTTATGCCTGATGGGGGCTGTATATTTTATCTTCCGGTCGTAGCATGCTCACAGGAATAAGAAAGTTTCACAAACTTATCGGCATTACCCTGATGCTTCCCCTTGCCGGCTGGGTTGTCACAGGTTTTGTCTTCTTTATTAAACCGGGATATGCCGGCGCCTACGAGTTTCTGACTCCC